>CASEEB010000324.1 GCA_949286815.1 uncultured Eubacteriales bacterium
GTAAAAAAACTTTGAAAAATTCCCCATTGCAATAGCAGTGGGGGTTATTTTTTGTCACCTTTATTCATTTTGGAAAGCCTAAACAATATTAACATATTACTCTCCTCTTCCCATTCCGGAGCTTTTTAATTTGCCTGATTGTAAAAAATCTACTATTTCATAGATATAATTTTGCTTTTTAAATAAATTTCGAATTTTTGTATTTGCATTTTTTATTTTATATTGACAAACATCAAATTTCATGATAAAATTGGCATATGCGAAAAAGGTGATTGAAAAGAACAGGTTGAGGCGGCGATTTTCAGTTTTGACTTAAAAATTTTTTATAGACGGAATTTTTATAATAATCAATACTCAAGACAAATGAGTTAATAGTCATTATCTTTCAATCCATTATATACATTTAGCAATGCCTATCTGATAAGAGTCTTGTTCAAATATTTAACCTCTGATTATAAACTCTGCTGAAACGCAGCAAAAATAAATATTAATTCAAGGAGATTAAGAAATGTTGAATAACCTTACATTAAAAAAAGATATCCGCACTTTTTCCGTCAGCCCCGAAAATCCGACCGGTAAAAAGGGCGAAGGAGGAAAAGCAACACTTGAGACCGGAAGCGCGGCAAACGCTGCCCGAGAACTTGGTCAGGGTTGGAAAGTAAACCCATACATAATAGTGGACGGGGGCAAGACGGCAGTGCTTGCCGACATCAACGGAGAAGGCGCGATAAAGCATTTTTGGATAACCGACAGCGCAAATTACGGAAGACAGTTGATATTGCGCATTTACTTCGACGGGCAACAAAATCCCTCCGTTCTCTCTCCCCTGTCCGACTTTTTTGCCAATGCGGATTATAATGAATACCGACAGATAAACAGTCTTGCGATATGCTATAATCCCCGTAAAGGAATGAATGTATATTTTGAAATGCCTTACTTCAGAAATTTCCGCGTTGAAATCGAAAATACAGGTACAACTCCGGCGAGTATTTATTACCAGATTGACTGTGAAGAAAAAAAACTTGACCCGAACAGCCTGTATTTTCACGCTCAATTCAGGCGTGTAAATCCCCTACCCTACAAGGAGGTTTATACAATCCTTGACAATATCAAGGGAAACGGGCAGTATGTAGGGACCTATCTGCACTGGGGTGTGAAATCCAACGGTTGGTGGGGAGAAGGCGAAATTAAGTTTTATGCTGACGGCGACACCGATTTTCCCAGCATTTGCGGAACAGGCACAGAGGATTATTTCTGCGGCGCATACAATTTTGATGTAAACGGCAAATATACCGAGTTTTCTACTCCTTATACCGGCCTTTCCAAAGTCGGATACACCGACGGTACTTACAGATCTCAAAGATATTTCGATATGTACCGTTGGCACATAACCGATCCGATATATTTCAAAAAAGATCTGCGCGTTACCGTTCAGGCTCTCGGATGGAGAACCGAGGGCAGATATTTACCTCTGCAGGATGATATTTCGTCCGTGGCGTATTGGTATTCAGACAACCTTGACGATAATTATCCCCCGATGCTTACGGCAAATGAACTTGAATTGATTTAAAAGAAGTTATCCAATATTTTTTGTTTTTATATTCTGCACGTAGAATGAACGACATACTCCCCCACCGTAACAGGTGGGGTTCAAGTGAAATTATTCTACGCGTCATCGGATAATATTCAGGCAAGCAAATTATTGATAGATTAAATATGCTTAGTTTAAAATCTAAACAGTCCTTTCACATATAAATATTAAGTGCGGAGTTATTATTATGAAAAAACAATTCAGCAACAGTATTCAAATGTTGGGGTACATATATGAAGCGTCAAAATTCAGGATTTTT
>CASEEB010000325.1 GCA_949286815.1 uncultured Eubacteriales bacterium
CGTATTCACAAGATATTATGCCACAAACGGAACCAGAGCGGAAAAAGTTATCGATAGACAATTGAACAGCTGATAAAAATTCAACTTCATAAAAATATCCGGATCTCGCCTTAACGGTTTCTGATCCGGATACTTTTTTACGAACCTATTAAATATTTCCAATGTTTGTTTTATTTTACGTTATGCATTATATCGTCGCTCAGTCGCATTATCTGCGGGGCGACTTTTTTCCTCATTCTCTTTACCACCCGGGAATATACCGGATAAACCGCGACAAGACCGGCAATACCCAAGGCGCCTACCGCTATTCCGATCGTCATATATTCTTTCCAGACCAAGCACAAGCACATTCCTACGCCGAGAATCAACGCGGAAATCACACTCATTATAACAGCCGTAATTCTTCCCTTCCTGCTCACGCTTCTGTCGAGGGCTATCAGCTCTTTCATCTTGTCCCGGCTCTCAGGCATATATTTTTCGCGTATTTTTTCAACTTCCTGCTGTTGTTTGGCAGAATACTCATAATTAAACTTTTCTTCCATACGTACTTTCAGCTCCGATTTTAAAAATAATTTTTCATGACAAACAATAAAAATGTAAATTAAAATGTATATCAAAAAAGCAGTAACTATATAAGTTTTAACCGTCTGACCGGTTTGCTTTCGCTTCCGCCGCTCCGGAAACTATTGATTTAAGTTTTTTTGAAGACTTTATTGTCATGTATATGCCCATAGACAAAATAATCAATCCGACGGCGGAGCCTGTCAGGATGTTCATGTCCCGCGCGAAATTGTCCTGACGACCGCTTCCGAATGCACTCAGCATCGCGGTCTGCAGCATTACAAGCGACACCAAAGCGGCGGTTGTCCTTACAGCCTTTGAGGCAGATAATATAGGATTATTGTATTTACGGTATTTTACAATATTGACCAACGCGACTGTAAGACAAACAAATGTATACAAAGCCGCCACAAAAATCATTGTACCGTGATAAACAGCCCCGTTGTTATATACGACTATCATATAAGCCAATGCAAAATATACTATGCTCAGAAATATAATCAAAATTCCGCACAGCCTGTACGCTTTCAGACCTTTTCTTACGTCTTCCCTGTGCCTGAGCATATACAAAAGAACAGAAATATTTGCCACGCTTAATACAAAATAATATAATCCTTGCACGCCCCACCAAAACGAACCGTATACTTTTCCGAGTACAAAATTAAGTACAGAATACAAAAAGTTGAACGCGAGCATACAGATTACCGAAATCAAGGTACGATAAACCGGATCTGTAACAATTCTGTTTCCGTATTTGTTGCCGTAAAACTTGCTTTTTATTTTTCTTACCAATAAGGGTATATAAAAGCATACGCATGTCAGAGTGTACGCCGATATGACATATACCACGGGCGCCAAAGGATGACTGTCGTATCCGTTTGCAAATACAAAGTAAATAAGACCGGCGGATATAAACACCGCTGAAAACGTCACAACTATTCCCGGACGGAATATTTTAAAAACCATATTTTTGTTTTTCTCTGAATCCAAACGTCATCACCTATCCTCAGTTAATATTGTAATTATAAATACGCACTGTAAATGTGCTGCCGACACCGCGCACACTTTCAACCGAAATATCCGCGCCGACAATATCCACGACACGCCGTACAAGCGACAGTCCCAATCCGTTTCCCCCAGAGGCATGAGACTTATCTCCCTGATAAAATTTTTCAAATATATGCTTACCCACTTCCGGCGACATACCACAGCCATGGTCGGAAACTTTTACAGAAATAAAGTCTCGGTCGGGCTTCAGGCTTACGCCCACATATCCGCCGTCATCCGAAAACTTTATCGCGTTTGAGATAAGATTATTCCATACGATACTCAGAAGTTCGGCGTCCGCGTACACTTCAATATCTTCAATGTCGTCGCAGTCTATCTCAATATTTTTAGCTTCCCATTCCTTTTCAAAACTCAGAATACACTCTCTGAGCTGTTCGCCGAGATTGTATTTTTTTGCCTGAGGATAAATCTGCTGATTTTCAAGCTTGTTCAGTTTGAGAATATTTGTAATCAGATCCGAAAGTCTGCCCGCCGAATCCGAAATGGCTTTGGTATAGTCTGCCCTCTCGGATTCCGACAGCGCCGGAGCCGACAGCAATATCGCGTAATTGCGTATCAAGGCAAGCGGCGTCTTGAGCTCATGAGAAACATTCGCGATAAAATCGCTTCTCAGGGTTTCAATTCCCGAAAGCTCCTCCGCCATTTTATTAAAGTTCTCAATTATCGCGTCAAACTCATTCATCCGTTCATACGGACGGT
>CASEEB010000326.1 GCA_949286815.1 uncultured Eubacteriales bacterium
TGAAATTCCGCTGCGTTATTTGAGAGAGTGTGCTTCAATCTGCAAATATTGTTTTATTACTATGTTAGAGTTTTTTAAAGTATACAAGTAAGCACAGCTTTCTATATTCAGTTGGGCACAGACATCTACTCTTCTGCTGCTTTATTCGGGATGAAGTCCGCAAGTTCTTGTCAATTTCGTAATAAGGTGAAAATCTTCATACAAGATCCGGCTGCTTTGTTTTTACTGTGTGTGGATTTTTGATGTCCACAGTGACAGAGATTGTGCTGTGTCCAAGTCATGCTTGGATTTTTTTCATTTCTTCGTTATTGGACAGCATGAGGGTTGCGCAGGAGTGGCAAAGATCGTGGAAGCCATCCGCAAAAATTCTGTACACAGCATGTAATATGATATTCAATCTATTTACTTCACGCTGTATACAAATAAAATTACAGCCAAAATATCTGTAAGGACAGTCAAATTGGGCTAAGCCCCGTCATTCAACGTTTTCAAGGGAGATTGTACCTCCCCACTGAAAAAATCAAGTGGCAAGACATCTTAATTTAGTTATATTGCGGCAAATTGTTCGGTTCGTTTATCGGTACGACGATATATATATTCATCATCTCCGCAACCTTGTAATACAATCTCATCGTCGCTGTAACGTTTTACGCACCACATAAGCCCCTTACCCGTTTCAAGGCACTTTCCAAGCTCACATTGATCGGTCGGTATGTTAATTTCTCTGTATTCATATGAAAAATCACACGTAAATCCGCACCACTTCTCGCTGTTATCTTTGTAATTGCGTATTCTGAAAAACTGACCGCCGCCAAAAACACCGAGATCAAATACAATATTGTAGGACGCTCCGCAATAAATGTCCACATCCTTTGGCTTTATTGAAAAAATATATTCTGTCCTACCCGTACACAGAAAAAAGTTAAACCGACACCGATCCGCATGATAAGAGTCCGCCATTCTCCACAGAGTAAGGCATTTCGGAATGCCCGCCGCTTTAACAGTCGGAAGCGGCGCGCCGCTATGATCGACAATAAACGTCTCCAATCTGCGCATAGTTTTTTTCAGTTCCGGATCATATTCCGCGCCAAGCTGCGGAGGCATTCTTTCACTGTTGGAAATAGCCGTGTGCGGGCTGCTGTCTTCAAGAAAATAAGCATACTCGGTTTTATTTTCAAGTTGATCTCTTTCGCAGACCGCTACCAAACGCTTTTTGTTTTCATAGCCCTTATACAGCTTTGTTCCCAAAATATTTTTATCGGATGAACAGTAAAAAACAAGCGCAAATTTTTCGGTTTCAATAATCTCCGCATCGGAACCGCGATACACACCGCACCTGAAATATTCAACATCCGCGTCAAAAGTGCTGATACCGTCTTTCAGTATAGAATCTGTGGTCACCGAAAATACCTTGCTTATCAATACTATTTTCGCTATCTCGGGATAAGTCTGATCAAGCTCCCAGCGGGAAACCGTTTGTCTTGTCGTGCCGAGCTTTTCCGCAAAATCTTCCTGGGAAAGCCCGTGCTCTATTCTTATTTGCTGTATTCTTTGTCCGAGAGTCATAATAACACCTCCTTTATTTGTTTGATTATATTATAACTTATTTATACGTAAATGTCTACCAAACAAACTTGGAAATTTGTCACACGGCGCGTGACAAAATTGCAATACCTCTGTCATTGCTGGATACAGCTGTTCTAAGCTTCTAACATATAATAGTATCTTTACTACATCAAAGATAAGTAAATACTGTACCTGTTTTTCACCTACAGAATTACTTATCAACACTCCAAGATTTAAACAAAATTCTTTGCCGGTTTCTCAGTTTTCTTAATTTTATAACTGTTTTTTCGAATTCATCATAGTGTCCGCCGGGAACAATATTATCCGCTCGCTTGCGGTCTATAATCGGTTTTAATTTTTCAAATTCCCGAATATAATACGCTCCGCCTAAACGATTGAGGATCCTGATTGAATTTATTCCCGTATTTATTCCTAAAGAAAACCTTTCAAGCTTAGCCAAATATACCGTCAATTTATTCCACTCTTCTCCATGAAATTTAATTTCCGGCATAGGATAAGGATACGTGGTCAAATCCGTGAAAACATCATTTTGCAACTCGTTATACGCTACTAAGGTTGCCTCTTTTTTCTGTCGTAAAGATTCCTTGGAATATTGAAAAAGAGAAAGAAGAAATGCCAATATCGAAATAACTAAAGCTATAACTTCCATATTTTTTCCTCTGTTATATTTAAATTTTTTGAAATCACTTTCCCATATTTTAAATTTTCGTTACCGTACTTACTGAAATAATACATAAAACTATATTAGGTATATGTTGTGGCAATAAAAAGTACTGAGTAAAATCGTCATTAAAAGCATTTGCACGAAAAAAATTATTTCTACGATATATTATATCAAAATATGGAAATATTGTCAATATATTTCGAAAATACGTCAATTAATTATAATATTTCTGAAATAATATTTATATCCGCTCTATTCCCTATTCAGATTTTAAAACTAAATCCCGCTCAACACCTTTTCGGTAAAGGGCGGGATTATTTATCATTCCGGATTGGAATTTATGTATTTGCGGTCAGTTCTTTTTATAGCCGCACTTAGGGCATATACCATCCTCGTTCAACGCAATTCCGCACCAAGGACAGCGGTCAATATTGTTATTCGTTTCAAAATCCGCCGTAGCCGCATTTACACCGCTTGTAAATGTCAGCTTGGCAATATTCAGTTTATCTTTAAGCAGGTCATACACAATCTTAATCATTCCCTCTACAGTCATGGTTTCTTTGGTAACCACCAATCGGCAATCGGGATATGCCGTCGCAAGCTCTGTCTTAAATGCCTCGCCTTTCATTTTATTCTGCGGCGCGCCGTTCTTTATACCCTGCTTTTCATAAACATCAAGTATTGCGGGCAAAAGCGGGTCATCCTCCCTCAATATCAGAGCATGGTCGAAATTTTTAAGTACATTCCATGCCGTTTTCTGTATTTCGTTGCAAGGAAATACCATGTTTACACCTTCGTTGACAGTATCCTCCACTTCAATCGTCAAAACTCCGGTATGACCGTGCAAATACTGTGCTTCACCTTTGAATCCATAAAATCTGTGTGCATACTGCAGTTCTATTGTTGTAATGCTTCTCATAACTAAAATCCTCCATATATATTTGAATAAAATCTGAGTGCAACTCAGACAATTCTTTCTCACTTAAATTTGCAAATCCAAAGAGGCTGTTTTATTTGCGTCAATGTTTTTAACTTTACCGATTGTGAGTATAGGACATTGTTTTCCCTGCACTTTACCGATTAGGTGCCTTTCTAAAAATCGTGTAATTAACTTTTTACGATAAAGTTTAAAATTTCTTCTGGCAATCAGGGCAGATTCCGGAAAACATAATACTGTGTCCGGTAAAAACGAACCCATGACCGTCCCTTATATTATTCTCCAACCCCAGCATAAACGGCATGTCCACATCGAAAATGTGCCCGCATTTCTGACACTTGACATGATAGTGTTCAATGCAAATATGATCGTACCTATCCGGTCCTCCCGGCACCTCGACTTTTCGTATTTTACCTTCTTCGCTTAACCGTCCCAAATTACGATAAACCGTTCCTCTTCCAATGCTGGGATATTCCTTTGCGATCTCCTCATATATTTCCTCAGCGGTCGCATGGTCATTTAACCGATTTACCGCATCCAAAACCAAGTCACACTGAATGGTCTTGCGCTGTATCATTTCACACCTCAATACTATTATTTTGTCCTTAATGAGATTATATCATAATAAGAGCTATATGTCAAGAGGGTTTTTATATTTTTTGTATTATTATTTTTATTATTAATTGTTATCCTCGGTCGAATATTATCCAAATTTTAGATATATATAAATAAATTGCTAAAAAATGTATTATATGGATTGATAAACCGGCATAATTGTGTTATAATTGAGGTGTAATATTTGAAAGATTGTTTATTCAGTCAAAACTCAAAAAGGACATGGTTTAAGAAAATGTACATGATGAGACAATATACCGGGATAAACGTGTATGACGCGCTGCAAAAAAGACTGAAGTTTATATTTCAGGAATTTGACAATATCTTTGTTTCGTTTTCAGGAGGCAAGGACAGCGGATTGCTTTTGAATCTGACTCTTGATTTTCAGAAAAAATATTACCCCAATAAAAAAATAGGAGTGTTCCATCAGGATTTTGAGGCGCAATACACCGTAACTACCGAATATGTCGAAAGGACTTTTGAACGCATAAAAAACGACGTAGAACCGTATTGGATATGCCTCCCGATGGCTGTCCGGACAGCGCTGAGCAGCTATCAGATGTACTGGCATCCATGGGATGACAGCAAAGAAAGCGCCTGGTGCAGACCGATGCCAAAGCATCCTTATGTAATCAATCTGCGGAATAATCCGATATTGACATACAGATACAAGATGCATCAGGAAGACCTTGCGAAACAATTCGGAAGATGGTATCGCATGGCGCACAACGGCAAAAAAACCATATGCCTGCTTGGTATACGGGCGGACGAATCCCTTCAGCGATACAGCGGATTTATCAACAAAAAGTACGGATACAACGGAGAATGTTGGATAAGCAGGCAATTCAAGGATGTATGGGCTGCTTCTCCCATGTATGACTGGTCTTACCGTGACGTATGGCATGCATACGCCATGTTCGGATACGATTATAACAGGCTCTACGACCTGTATTATATGGCGGGGCTGAAGCCAAATCAAATGCGTGTTGCTTCCCCGTTCAACGACTACGCAAAGGACAGCCTGAACCTTTACCGGGTCATTGACCCGGAGATGTGGTCAAAGCTTGTAGGTAGAGTAAAAGGCGCTAATTTCGGCGCAATATACGGAAAAACCAAGGCTCTCGGATACCGAAATCTTACCCTGCCCGAAGGGCATACCTGGGAATCTTATACCAAGTTTTTACTCGACACACTGCCCCCGAGACTCAGAAGAAACTATATAGCAAAATTCAGAACCTCAATTGAATTCTGGCACAAGACAGGAGGAGGTCTTGAAGAACATGTAATACAGGAACTGATAGACAAGGGATATAATATCAGACGGAACGGAATCTCAAACTACACCGTTATGAGAAACTCGCGCGTGATATTCCTTGACAAGATTCCGGATCATACCGACGACATAAAATCCTCAAAAGACATACCGAGTTGGAAAAGAATGTGTTACTGCATTCTTAAAAACGACCACACATGCAGGTTCATGGGATTCGGACTTTCAAGAAAACAAAAAAAATATATAGATATACTGAAAATAAAATACAGTAAAGTAGGTGAATAGCGTGAAAGTTATATTTCATCATCTCAGAACAGGTCGATTTCACGCATAAATTTTCTAAAAAGCTTAATGCTTTTTGTTTCATTTTATAAAACCGAAAATTTTTAAAATTATATTTGAGCCGCCTTTGGCGGGCGGCATGGAGGATTAAGATGGCATTTATAAGTCCTGTTTACAATGTAATACCCGTACCGATTGAAAAAATAGTTCCCAATACATACAACCCAAACGCGGTAGCGCCCCCCGAAATGAAGCTGCTTTACGACAGTATCAGAGAGGACGGGTACACCATGCCTATTGTCTGCTACTACATCAAAGATAAAGACAAATATGTAATAGTAGACGGGTTTCACCGTTACCGCATTATGCTCGACTATCCCGATATACGGGAAAGAGAAAAAGGAATGCTTCCCGTTTCGGTAATCAACAAGAGTCTTGACAACCGGATGGCGAGCACAATACGCCATAACCGCGCGCGGGGCTCTCACGATGTCGACCTGATGAGCAACATCGTAAAGGAACTCCATGAGCTCGGAAGATCCGACGCATGGATATCAAAACATCTCGGCATGGATACGGACGAAATCCTCAGATTGAAACAGATCACCGGGCTTGCTTCGCTTTTCAAAGACATAAAATTCGGAGAGGCATGGCAGCCTGTCGAGGACGAGTATTATGAGGAAGAAGACAGGGCGGAATGTGAAGAAGCCTCGGAAGAAGAAAAAGAGCTTGCCGACTTGACAGTGTAAATGCCGATAATAAACGTCAAAATGCAGATACAAATACAGTGTTTGCAATATGTAAGCAAAAAAGGATTTCGGTACACTTCTCTTTCAAAAGCAACTCCGAAAGTTATAGTATTCAACAGGCGACTTTGCATTTTTGGTTTATAACATATAATCTGTCATTTGCAGGTAATAAAATTCATTATTTTTACTTGCGTATTAAGCGCATTTGAGTAAAACATACTTGCATTACAACGATGTTCATTAATTCTTATAACGAAAAACAGAGCCATAGCACTCTTTCGTACTCTTGCCTCTGTTTTATTTTCGGAGCTTTTGTTACAGCTCCGCATATGTATTCAATTCATTTCTTCTCAAAACCATGAATAAAACCGCTTACATCCGCGGAACAGATATCGCCGCCTATGACCTTATTGCGGTATACCAGAACATTGGCATAAACCTTTCCTTCATAATCGGGGTAGTTTGTCACCTCAAAAGTATATCTTGTCACATCTTTTTTCTTATATTTTGAGAGATCAAGACCCTGAGATTTCTGAATCTCATTATATCCGGCAAATATTTTGTCAAACTCTCCGGGTATGGTTACCTCTGTCTGCTCTGCGGCGCCGGCATTGACCGTCCATCCGAACTGTGACAGAAATTCCGCCGCGTCGCCCACACTTTTGACCTTATCGTAGCTGTAATCGACGGTTTCCGATTTGTTCACTGGCGTATCCTGCGAGGGTTCATTCCCGGATGCATAAGTCGGAACAAACGCGATAAGAGCAATCAAAGCTACCAAAGCAACACATATAATGCC
>CASEEB010000327.1 GCA_949286815.1 uncultured Eubacteriales bacterium
CGATCCGTCCGATTGGTATTGCCATTCTGTCTCATATGACGGCTATGATGAAACCATATATATCGAAACTCAGGAGCTATCCGTACCGATAGTGGCGGCATTAATGCTGCGGAACCAATATGTCGGATGCGATTGGGAACACGGTTGAGCGCGGGGGACAAACATTATGATAAAAAGAAAATTGTTGTCAATGATATTTTGTTTATGCGCGTTTTCTGTACTGATTATGCTGTCCTCATGCCGTGACGAATCGGGTAAGGAAGGTGTTTCAAATGAGTCCGGAAGCGCGGAATTTTCGGATAAGCCTCCCACTGAGGGCTTGATGTTCAGTTATCACCATGAGACTGATTCGTATGAGCTGTACGGTTATAACGGAACCGCCGCGGAAGTGTATATTCCGAGTGTGTATTTCGGAAAACCCGTGACTGTCATCGGAAGTCAGGTGTTTGAGGGCAAGGACCTGACGAGTGTTGAAATCGCGGACGGTATAGAGAGGATATCGTACAGGGCTTTTTATGACTGTGAGGGTCTTACCGAAATATCCGTTCCCGACAGTGTTACGGAAATAGGATCGGAGGCATTTGGCGGATGTACGAATCTGAGGTCAATAACCCTTTCCGAAAACATTGAAATAATATCTGGAGGGCTGTTTGCCGAATGTGAAAATCTGACTTCGGTTGTCATTCCCGACGGGGTTACGGTTATAGAATACAATGCTTTTATGGATTGCGGCGAATTGGTTTCGGTTACGATCCCAAACGGCGTAACGGCTATAGGGTATAATGCCTTTATGAATTGCGTAAGCTTAAGCTCCATAAAAATTCCCGACAGCGTACAATATATGGAAAGCGCGGTATTTTATGGCTGTGTCGGATTACAGTCGGTTGAGATACCTGACGGAATTACATGTATCGACTTAATGACGTTTTCCGGATGCACCGGACTTGTGTCGGTTGAAATTCCGGACAGTGTGACCGAAATCGGAGGCAGTGTTTTTTCGGGCTGTGTGCGGCTGAGTGAGGTCAGTATACCGGACGGTGTTACAAAAATAGGCTCTTATGCTTTCAGTGATTGCATCAGTTTGTCCTCGCTTGATTTGCCGGACAGCCTGACAAGTATAGGCGAATATGCATTCCGGGAGTGTTGGGGAATAAAGAATATGAAAATTCCCGCCGGCGTTAAGAATATAGGAAGTTACGCGTTCTCCGAGTGCAGCCTGCTTACGGATGTTGTTTTCGAAAATCTTTCGGGATGGCGGTATTCATCAAAAGAGGAGTTCGAGAATGGAACGGAAATATCGTCTCAGGACCTTTCCGACCCGTCGGTCGCGGCGGAGTATCTTACAGATAACTATGTTGATTTTTATTGGAAGCTGGGATGATCAATGTTCCTGAACGGAAAGATGAAAATATATTTACAATGGGACAGGAGTCTATTGTTGATAAAAAGTGATTAGTATTGTTTCACCCAAAAACCAAGGTCATTTCGTTTTGACCTTGGTTTTTCGTTATCTTTTTGTAAAAAATAAATTTTTATGGGTTGACATTCAGAGATAAATATGTTATCATTTACTAAAAACATAATAATATCGGAGGCGTCTTATGTCAAAAAAGAAACTTTTGGTTTACGGTCTTTGCATATTGTTGATTTTGGCATTGTTATCTTCCTGCCGTGATAACAATGAATTTATTGACGCTGAAAGCAGTGCCGAGCAGACAAGTGATAATGATGAGTCTGACAGTGAAATAGACATAATTGAAGAAAGCGTTAACTATGAGGATTTTGTATTTACACATATTGACGGCGGTTATGAAATTTCTTTATATACAGGAGATTCTGCGATTTTGAAAACTCCGGATGAATATGAAGGAGAACAGGTTATTAAAATAGGAAGCAGCGCGTTTTCCGAATGCACAAGTCTTGAAAGGTTGGTAATTTCCGGAGGGGTGACGTATATAGATTACTATGCGTTTGCAAATTGCACAAATCTGACAAGCGTACAGATACCGTTCGGGGTAAAAATCATAGACGACGGCGCGTTTTACAATTGTTACGCTCTTAAGAGCGTGGAGATACCGGATGGTGTGACAGTTATAGGCGGGCTTGTTTTTGAAAACTGCAGCAGTTTGGCAAGTATAGAGATACCGGACAGCGTGATAAACATAGGCTACGGAGCGTTTGACGGGTGCGATGAGTTAAAATACAATGAATTCGATAATGCGTATTATCTCGGCAACGATGAAAACCGATATGCCGCTCTTATAAAAGCCGATAAGAACATAAAGTCGTGCGAGATACATTCCGGTACGGCTGTTATTGCCAAAATGGCATTTATGGACTGCGAAGGACTTGCGAACGTAAAATTGCCGGACAGTTTAAAAAGCATAGATTACGGCGCGTTTTCAAATTGCGCCTCGCTGAACGGTATTGAGTTGCCCGACGGATTATTGTACCTTGGGGATATGGCGTTTAAAGACTGCGTCAATATGACGGAAGTGGTAATACCGGACGGAGTAACAAGAATAGGAGACGGTACTTTTTTGGGGTGCCGCGGGCTTACATATGTGGAATTGCCCGAAGGTCTGACGAGTTTGGGCTATGGCGCATTTTCCGATTGTAAGAGTCTGACAAGCGTGGATATTCCGGACGGTGTCATTAATATAGGAAGCGAAGCATTTTCCGGATGTTCCGGACTGACAGAAATTGATATACCAGATGGAGTAACTGATTTAAATTATGAAGTTTTTGCTAATTGTATCGGACTTATCGGTGTGGAAATACCGGACGGTGTGACAGAAATAGCGGACAGCGCGTTTTTCAATTGCAGCGGTCTTAAAAGCGCAAATATACCGGAAAGTGTGATTAGCATAGGAAACAATGCGTTTTTAGCGTGTGTGGAATTGACAAACGTCAATTTTGCCAATCCGACGGGCTGGAATCTGTCGGAGCATATAAATTCAGCGTCGGGAAAAGAAAAAATATCGTCTCAGGACCTTTCCGACCCGTCGGTCGCGGCGGAGTATCTCAGAAGTAAATATGCGGACTTTTACTGGGAACGCGAATAAAAGTATAGTTCAATGAAAAGAACCTGATATCCGTTGCGATAACAGGTTCTTTTTTGTTTAATCTTTAATTTTTCCGGAAAAATTCTCAGGATTCTGTCTGAGTTATTTTTCCTTTGAATTTCTTTATCTGCTCGCGCATTAAGTCATAATAGAATGTACCGTGGATCTGCGAAGGCTCAAGGTCTTTTGAGATCTCGGGGCTGGGCTGCTCTCCGGTAGTCCATTCGTTCCATGAGACAAGCAGCACTATTTTGGCGCCGAGATTAATAGCCCTTTGGAATTGCTTTTTCAGGGTTGCGCCGTTTTCTCTGCCCGCCGCGGGTATGTATCCTTTATCGCCTTCCTCGCCTTGAGGTCTGGTTGCCGCGGTGCAGGTAACTGCTTCAACCGTTCCGTTGTATACGGTGTAGGTCTGGGCGCCTCTTTCTTCCCAGCTCCAATATCTTTGAGAAAGCAGAGTTCTGGGGGTGAAAAGTGAATCCTGTTGACCTACATATCCTGTGATCCACCTCACGGTAAAGCGTTCGTCGTCCGGCCAGATGCTTGACGGATTGGCGGTATACTGCGTCGGAGTCGCGCCGTAGCATATCAGTAAAGGTTTGCCTTCATAGTAAAAGTACATATCGGGATATTTTTCAACGTAATCACGGTATATCTGGTCTACTTTTCTTTGATGTTCGCCGCTTGTGACGCTTGCGACCCCGTTGTGACCCGGTCCCGCAAATATGCATATCTTCGGAGCATTGGGAATTTC
>CASEEB010000328.1 GCA_949286815.1 uncultured Eubacteriales bacterium
CGCAAAATCTGTCCTGATACGGTAATGGCTGTTGCGACGGATTCCCACCGTCTTCCCTCAGTTCCGCGGCCGCGCAAGCCTCGTATATTATATCACTTATATCGCTTTGTGTCAATATATGTTTTAATAAATACCGCCCTCCGCGACGGCTATTTGCGACAGCAACAAGTTGCGACAGCAGCAAATTGCGTTAGCAATAAATCGCGTTAGCAACAAGCCGCTTTAAACAATCGTCTTTATGTGACATTTTTCGATTTTCCGACATATAGTAATAATGATAATGCCAAGACCCTCTCCGCCCGTTACTGTTTGATTGAAGCCAACACAATTATCGGAGAAAGCAAGGCGGCATTGTCAGACACAAAGACTCAAAAGATATGAGAAATATCCGCAAGCGCGGAAACGGAGGTAAATTTATGTACAATGAAAGAATCGGGCAATATGACGGTCTTCGGCGTCGTGTTCCGGGAGTTTCACACAGCGTAATGACAAACGCGGGTGCGAGAGGCGATTTTTCACCCGCGGATAACAGAAACAGAATGTCTAACCCCGAAAACAGGGACGCAAGGATGTCAAATCCCGAAAGCAGGGAGGCAAGGACGCAGAACCTTGAAAATTCCTGCGGCTGTGAGGGCAAAAACAAGGGATGCTCTTCTCTGGGCTGGGGACTTTATGAATATCCTCTCGCTATGGCATACGCTCCATATCAGATTTGGAGAAATATATATAAGGAAGACACCGCCCTCTCAAGAGGAACATTATTCTCGGAGCTTGACCTTCCCTTTGAAGGCAGCGACTGCAATTGCAGAAAGGGGTAAGCTATGGAAAGAATGGACAGAATGGAAAGAATGGAAAGAATGGAAAGAGCGAACAGAATGGACAGGTCAGAAAGAAACGAAAGAGGCGAAAGAAATGAAAGGAACGGCTGCGGTTGCGGTTGCGGCTGCAACAATTCCCGGGACGACTGCGCCTCGCTGCTTGACAGAATCAGAAAAATAGATTTTTCACTTGTGGAAACGATTCTTTTTCTCGACGTTTATCCGTGCTCGACAGAGGCGCTTGAATATTACCATAAACTGAGGAAAATGAGAGAAGAGCTTGTCGCAAAGTATCAGGCGACATGCGGGCCGCTCACCGCTTACGGAAACGACAGCGAGTGCGAGTGGAACTGGATTAAAAGTCCCTGGCCATGGGAACTTGAAGCAAACAGATAATCAATCGGAGGAATTTGTATATGTGGAATTATGATAAAAAACTTCAGTTTCCGGTAAAGATTAAGAATCCGGACCCACGCGCCGCTCAGATAATCATTTCTCAGCTTGGCGGAGCCGACGGCGAGCTGGCGGCTTCAATGCGCTATCTCCATCAGAGATACGCTATGCCCTACGATGAGGTTATCGGTATTCTGACCGATGTAGGCACGGAAGAGCTGGCGCATCTTGAAATGATAGCGGCGATTCTGTATCAGCTTACAAGAAATCTTGACGAGGAAGAAATCGCGAAATCGTCTTTCGCCACATATTTCGTAGACCATACCGCGGGTATATATCCTATCGCGGCTTCGGGCGTTCCGTTCGATATGAAATATGTCGGTATCAAGGGAGACACCATAGCGGACCTCAACGAAGACCTTGCGGCGGAGCAAAAAGCACGTGTGACTTATGACAACATTCTG
This sequence comes from uncultured Eubacteriales bacterium, assembly GCA_949286815.1. Taxonomy (GTDB): domain Bacteria; phylum Bacillota; class Clostridia; order Oscillospirales; family CAG-272; genus SVTX01. Next base: position 1,676 of record CASEEB010000328.1, read on the forward strand.
AGACTTGTCGACGACCCGGACATCAAAGAACCCATTAAATTCCTGAGAGAAAGAGAAATCGTGCATTATCAGAGATTCTGCGACGCTTTAAGAATTACGCAGGACCACCTCGACTCCAAGAATTTCTATGCTTTCAACCCGAGCTTTGACAAGGGCTGCAACAACAATGTCTTTAAAAAAGGCAATTGCAACGGCTGCAATTAAAAACAACAAATAATTACAAAAGGCGCGTCCTTAAAAATATTGCCGAGCACTCCCGCAAAAGCCGGAATGCTCGGCTGATCTTTTCCCTTTCATTTTCCCGTATTCAGAATCAAAGATTAAACTTTTGTAAAATGTATTGACAAAAAGCGATGTTTGATATATAATTAAGGTGCTGTGAGTCTATAAACAGAGTCATACACGCAATTTATACGGCCACTCGCCGGGTTTATAACGAAAAACCCGATTGAGTAATATCGGACGGACAGCCGGGGCCACTGCCGATTGACGGTAATCACCGTCGTTATTGATTGAGTTAAAAGCTCAAATTTTATAAGTTGGTTACTTTATAACCCAATGCGTAATTTACGCAGACTTGTGAAACGGTCAATAAAGAGTAGTAAAAGTTTATTGCTATATAGACTCTGTAAAAACCTATCATGTTACATTATTAAAGGTTTTGCATGGATATCCTTGCTTTTTTTCGCGGGGATTATATGTTTTGCGGTATTACAGCCAAGCGTCAAGCCTGATAATTGTTTAACGGCACAAGTCGTGTAATCGCGGCATGTGCCGTTTTTGTTTTTGAGGTGTGAAAATGAAGAAATCAGATCAAAACAGGGCGCCTATTTACGAGGCGCTGCAGCGATTCAGGGAAATGAGGGTCGTGCCGTTCGACGTTCCTGGACATAAGCACGGGAGAGGCAATCCCGAACTGACGGCGTTCCTCGGAGAACAATGTGTAAGCATCGACGTCAACAGCATGAAGCCACTTGACAATCTCTGTCATCCGGTATCGGTCATACGTGACGCCGAAATGCTTGCCGCCGACGCCTTCGGCGCCGCGCACGCGTTTTTAATGGTGGGAGGAACCACAAGCTCGGTTCAGAGCATGGTGCTCTCCACCTGCAAGCGGGGAGACAAAATAATACTGCCGAGAAATGTCCACAGAAGCGTGATAAACGCGTTGGTACTCTGCGGCGCGGTGCCGGTTTACGTAAATCCCGAGGTGGACACAAGGCTCGGTATCTCACTCGGAATGCAGAGAGAACAGGTAGCCAAAGCGATATCGGATAACCCGGACGCCGTCGCCGTACTCGTCAACAATCCCACATATTACGGAATCTGTTCGGATCTGCGCGCCATAGTGAAAATGGCGCACGACGCCGGTATGCTTTGTCTGGCTGACGAAGCGCACGGCACGCACTTTTATTTCGGCGAAAACATGCCGGTATCCGCCATGGCGGCGGGCGCGGACATGGCGTCGGTCTCCATGCACAAAAGCGGCGGAAGTCTCACCCAGTCCAGCCTGCTTTTAACCGGGGAAAATATCAACGCGGGCTATGTAAGACAGATAATCAATCTGACGCAGACCACATCCGGCAGCTACCTTTTGATGTCAAGTCTCGACATCAGCCGCCGCAACCTCGCGCTCAGAGGAAAAAAGGTCTTCTCAAGAGTGGTGGAAATGGCGGAGTACGCCAGAGAGGAGATAAACGCCATAGGAGGCTATTACGCCTTCGGGAAAGAACTTGTCAACGGCAATTCCATTAACGATTTTGACCCGACAAAGCTGAGTGTGCACACAAGAGATATCGGGCTTGCGGGAATTGAGGTATACGACATATTGCGTGACGATTACGACATACAGATAGAATTCGGGGATATAGGAAACATTCTCGCTTACCTTTCGATGGGAGACAGGCCTCAGGAGCTTGAACGCCTTGTGAGCGCCCTTGCAGAGATACGCCGCCGTTATCAGAAGGACCCGAGCGGCCTTCTGTCTCAGGAATACATTGCCCCTGAGGTCGTGGCGAGCCCGCAGGAGGCGTTTTACGCAAACAAAAAGAGCCTGCCGATAGAACAAAGCGTGGGCTGCGTCTGTTCGGAATTCGTCATGTGCTACCCTCCGGGCATTCCGATACTTGCCCCCGGCGAACGCATTACCAAGGAAATACTTGACTACATTGAATACGCAAAAATCAAAGGATGTTCCATGACGGGTCCCGAAGACCCTGACATTCTGAAAATCAATGTTCTGGCGTAAAAATAACTTTACTCACAGATGTCATTGATAAAAGGAATAAAAATCAAGCAAACAATAATCGCATACATATAAGGAAGGATTTTGCATATGGAAATCTGGTTCAGCGAATTTCACGCCCCCGACGTCAAGCACAGCATACGGGTCAACCGCCATCTGTATTCGGAAATGAGCGATTACCAAAGAATAGATATATTCGACACCCCCGAGTTCGGAAGAGTTCTGACACTTGACGGAAATGTAGTGCTCACCGAACGCGACGAATTTATTTACGACGAAATGATAACCCACATCCCCATGGCGGTTCATCCCAATATCCAAGACGTGCTTGTGATAGGCGCGGGAGACGGCGGAGTCGTGAAGGAGCTGGCAAGGTATGACTGCATAAAGCGCATAGACCTTGTGGAAATGGACCCGATGGTTCTTGAGGCATGTCGGATATATCTGCCGGAAAACGCCAGCAAGCTCGACGACTTCCGTGTCAATATCTATTTTGACAATGCCCTGCGTTTCATACGCAGGTGCAAGGATGAGTACGACCTTATCATAGTCGACTCAACAGACCCGTTCGGACCGTCCGAGGGATATTTTACCCGGGAGTTTTACGGAATCTGTTACAACGCGCTGCATGACGACGGAATCATGGTGAATCAGCAAGGAAGTCCCTTTTTCAAGCATGACGCCGAAGCGATGCAGAGAAGTCATCAGAGGATAGTAAAGCTCTTCCCTGTCAGCCGCGTTTATCAGGCGCACATTCCCACATACGCCGCCGGTTATTGGCTTTTCGGTTTTTCCAGCAAAAAATATCACCCGATAGACGATCTTGACGCGCGGCGTTGGGAAAGTCTCGGACTTGACACACAATATTACACGACCAAACTGCACGTCGGCGCGTTTTATCTGCCCGCGTTTCTTGAAAAAATGCTCATGGAGGTGGAAAAATGATTGAAAAGAACACCGAATCCTTTATTGGCTGCGAGGGCAGCTACGAGGATTCAAAAATAGTTCTGTTCGGAGCGCCCTTCGACTCCACTACAAGTTTTCGCCCCGGAGCGCGTTTCGGTTCATCGGCAATAAGGCACGAAAGTTTCGGGCTTGAGACATACAGTCCTTATCAGGACAGAGACCTTACAGACTGTCGGGTGTTCGACTGCGGCGACCTTGAACTCTGTTTCGGCTCGGCTGAGTCGGCGCTTGACGACATAAAAAGCCGCGCGGAGGAAATTCTGAGTGACGGCAAGCTTCCGATTTTAATCGGCGGAGAACATCTTGTGACGCTCGGGGCGGTAAGGGCCGCATATCTGAAGTACCCCGACATGCACATAATTCACTTTGACGCTCACGCGGATTTGCGGGACGATTATCTCGGCGCGAAACTGAGTCACGCCGCCGTGATCCGTCGGTGTCACGACATTCTCGGCGACGGCAGGATACATCAGTTCTGTATAAGAAGCGGGGATAAGACCGAGTTTGAATTCGCGAAAAAACACACCGATATGCACAAATTTGACTTTGACGGTCTTGAAAACATATGCCGTGAACTTATGAATAAACACACGCCGGTATATTTCACAATTGACCTTGACTGCCTTGACCCGTCGGTCTTCTGCGGCACCGGCACTCCCGAGGCGGGGGGAGTCGGTTTTACGCAGCTGCTTGAAGCTATCTTTACAGTTGCGCAAACAAATATTATCGGTGCCGATATAAACGAGCTTGCCCCCATGCTTGACGCCAGCGGAGCCTCGACCGCCGTTGCCTGCAAGACACTGAGGGAACTGATTTTAGCATTATATAAGTAAAAAAAGGAGTATTAAAATGAGCAGAGTATTGGTTATCGGCTGCGGCGGGGTCGCCGCTGTGGCTATAAGAAAATGTTGTCAGGCAAGCGAAATTTTTACCGACCTTTGCATAGCCAGCCGTACTGTCTCCAAATGCGAAGCGCTTGCGAAATCGCTTGAATCAAAAACCAAAACCAGAATAACCACCGCGAAGGTCAATGCGGACAATGTAGAGGAGGTCATAGAGCTTATCAATTCCTACAAGCCCGACCTTGTCATGAATATAGCGCTTCCCTATCAGGATCTCACCATAATGGACGCCTGCCTTGCCTGCGGCGTCAACTATATGGACACCGCAAACTATGAGCCCGAAGATACGGACGACCCCGAATGGAGGGCTATATATGAAAAACGCTGCAAGGAAGCCGGATTTTCGGCATACTTTGATTACAGTTGGCAGTGGGCATACCGGGAAAAATTCAAAAACGCGGGGCTTACCGCCCTGCTCGGATGCGGCTTTGACCCCGGCGTGACACAGGCTTACTGCGCTTACGCCAAAAAGCATGAATTCGATACCATAGATACCATTGATATTCTTGACTGCAACGGCGGAGACCACGGATATCCGTTCGCGACCAACTTCAATCCGGAAGTAAATCTTCGCGAGGTCTCCGCGCCGGGAAGTTACTGGGAAAACGGGCATTGGGTAGAAATTCCCGCTATGAGCATAAAGCGTGAATACAATTTTGACTCCGTGGGACAGAAGGATATGTATCTGCTCCATCACGAGGAGATAGAGTCGTTGGCGCTGAATATTCCCGAAGTCAGGAGAATACGCTTCTTTATGACCTTCGGTCAAAGCTATCTGACGCATATGAAATGCCTTGAAGATGTAGGTATGCTCTCAACTACACCGATTAATTTTGAAGGTCACGAAATCGTTCCGATAAAGTTTTTAAAAGCACTGCTGCCCGACCCCGCGAGTCTCGGTCCCCGCACGCGCGGCAAGACCAATATCGGATGTATTTTTACCGGAAAAAAAGACGGAAAGGACAAGACATATTACATTTACAATGTATGCGACCATCAGGAGTGCTACAAAGAGGTTGAAAGTCAGGCAATAAGCTATACGACCGGAGTGCCCGCGATGTGCGGCGCAATGATGCTGCTCACCGGAAAGTGGAACAAAGCCGGCGTATTCAACGTCGAGGAATTTGACCCCGACCCGTTCCTTGACGCTCTCGAAAAATACGGTCTTCCCAAAAAAGAAAGCCGCAATCCCGTTTTGGTTGAGTGACGAATATGAAAACAGACAACAGACCGGCGTTCTCTTCCCTTAAAGGCAAATCGCCTGAGGAGATATTCGGGGCACTGCCCACTCCATGTTATGTCATAGACGAGTCTGCGCTCATTCATAACTGCAAAATACTGAAATCGGTTATGAATAATACCGGATGTAAAATTCTGCTAGCGCAAAAGGCGTTTTCCAACTTTGACTTTTATCCTTTGCTTTCGGAATATCTCTCCGGTACGGAAGCAAGCGGACTGTTTGAAGCGAGACTCGGCAGAGAAAAAATGCCCTCCGGTGAGGTGCATGTATTTTGCGGGGCGTACAGAGAAAAAGATTTTGATGAGTTGCAGAAATACGCTGACCACATCGTTTTCAATTCTCCCGGACAGCTGAAAAAATTCGGCGCAAAAGCCAAAATGAACGGTAAAAGCATAGGACTGCGAATCAATCCCGAATGTTCTACCCAAAACGATCACGAGATATATGACCCTTGCGCTCCCGGCAGCCGACTCGGCACGACACGCGAGCAATGGGACCGGAATATGACTCCCGAGCTGCTTGACATGCTCGACGGTATTCACTTTCATACCCTCTGCGAGCAGAATTCCGACGCTCTTAAAACAACTCTTGAGGTAGTTGAAGAAAAATTCGGAGATATTCTTCCCCAAATGAAATGGCTGAATATGGGCGGCGGACACCATGTCACAAAAGCCGGGTACGATATTGAAACACTTGAGAAATGTATCATTTACGCGCGGGAAAAATGGGGAGTTCAGGTATATCTTGAACCCGGCGAGGCGGTAGCTCTTAATGCGGGTTATCTTGTGACGCGTGTGCTTGACGTGGTAGAAAACAGCGGAATAAAAACCGCCATAATAGACGCGAGCGCCGCATGTCATATGCCGGACGTCATCGAAATGCCATACACTCCCCCGCTGTTCGGCGCAGATAACGATAACATTAAGGGTGAAGTTTACCGCATCGGAGGACCTACCTGTCTGTCCGGAGATTTGGTCGGCGAGTATTCCTTTGATTCCCCGCCCCGTGAAAATGACATTCTGGTTTTCGGAGATATGGCTATATATACTACCTGCAAAAACAACACCTTTAACGGAATGCCTCTGCCCGATATCTGGAAGCTGACAGCTGACGGTAAATTAATTAAACTCACCTGTTTTGGTTATAACGATTTTGAAAGCAGACTCGGACAATGTTTTTGAATTGTGCAATTTTCCCGTAAATTTTAATTCAAATAATTTACTATAATATCAATATAAAAAATCACAGCCCCAAACGGAAAACGGCTCGCCTGTTATCCTTCGGGGCTTTTTTGAGTATCTCACGGAAGTATTTCACAATAAACCCGGACAAAGTTTATAATTAATTACATACTAACATTCCGACATTTTAAGCATAAAATATTTTAATAAATACCGCCATTTCGGTTTTAAAATAACCCGCAAAATCACAAAGAAAGGAGACTTTCGTCTTACGAAAGTTCAGATAACAATCATGCCCGGCAACATACCTTTTAAATCCTCTCTCCCCTCGCTTATATCGGTCTTGCGCGGCAAGCCTCAGGCATACGCCTACATAGAAGGAGATCACTCATCCCACCCGGATTTGTCCGGTACGGTGCGGTTTTATCAGACAAAATCCGGCGTTATTCTCTATGCCGAAGTTATGGGGCTCCCTGCTCCGGACAATGCCTGCGCCGACCCGATATTCGGATTTCACATTCACGAAGGCACCTCCTGCGAAGGAAGTGAAGACGACCCTTTCTCGGCTTCCATGTCTCACTATAATCCAAACAACTGCGAACATCCTTATCATGCCGGAGACCTTCCCCCGCTGTTCGGTAATAACGGTTTCGCGCTAAGCCTGTTTTTGACAAACCGCTTTAACGTCAATGAAATAATAGGCAAAACAATAATCATTCACTCCCACCCAGATGACTTCACCACTCAGCCGTCCGGAAACTCGGGAACTAAAATCGCTTGTGGGGTTATAAAAAAGTTTTTTTAAAACATAATGACTATATAAAAAATGAAACCACGCTTTAAGAATTACTCAATACCACCTCGACTCCAAGAATTTCTGCTCTTTCATCCCGTGTTAAAAATGCAACAGAACCGCTTGCCTACAGTTAAATATTTACAGATATAAAAACTACCGCAAGTTTCCTAAACGGAATTTTGCGGTAACCGTAAAAACAGCACAGCTGAAGTTCACTTAAAAGAAACTATGCTGTGCTTATTTATTATAAATTCAGATTATTTCAAATTTATTTTGAAAACTGATTTGCTTTACCGAGGAAACTTTTAAGAAGTTCACTTTTAGGATTATCAAACAGCTCTTCCGATGTTCCCGACTCCTCAATTACTCCGTTCGCCATGAATATAATTCGGTCGGCGACGTTTCTGGCAAACTCCATCTCGTGAGTAACAACTATCATTGTAGTATCGCCTGATTTAAGTGAACGGATAACGTTCAGAACCTCTCCGGTAAGCTCAGGGTCAAGTGCGCTGGTAGGTTCGTCAAAACAAAGGATATCGGGAGTAAGTGACAGCGCCCGCGCAATAGCCGCACGCTGCTGCTGACCTCCTGAGAGCTGACACGGGTAAAAGTCGGCTTTGCTCGAAAGTCCGACTCTCTCAAGCAGCGCGCGCGCGTTCTGCTCGGTATCGGTCATTATCTTTGTTCGTTTCTCACGGTAAGCAAGCTTGTCGATTTTTTTCTGTTTCAGCTCAGCCTTCAGGTCGGAACGCTGCAGAAGCCTGGCGGCAAGCACAAGATTCTGAAGTACGGTATATTGAGGAAAAAGATTAAATGACTGAAAAACAAGACCGAAATGCAAACGGCGCTGGCGTATTTCACTTTCGCTCAGCTTCTTTTCATTTGAATCAAAATACGGCTGACCGTTTACGGTAATCGAACCTCCGTCCGGCACCTCAAGGTAGTTCATACAGCGCAACAGAGTTGTCTTACCGCTTCCGGAAGACCCGATTATCGCGAGCACTTCTCCTTTTTCGAGAGTAAAGCTGATACCCTTCAGCACCTCGGTACTGCCAAAGCTTTTTGTAATATTTTTAACTTCAAGAATCGACATGTTTATCCTTTCGTTTCCGGCAGACAAACGGTTGCGGAAATTCAAATTTACTTGCCATGTAATAACACCCGGCAATTTCTGTCATATTTTATAGTAGCTTTGCTTTTTCTCCAGATATCCGAAAAGCAGAGTAAGCACTCCGACAAAAACAAGATAAAACACCGCGGTATAGAAAAGCGGCCAGATAATTGCTTTATCGGCGAAAAACTCCGCCTTTTTGGTTATTTCAATAACCGAAATCACACGCGCCAGAGCGGTATCCTTGACGAGGGTAATTATCTCATTGCCCATCGGAGGAATTATGCGCTTTATGACCTGCTGCAAAGTAACATGTGTAAATATCTGACGGCGCGTCATGCCCAAAACAAGCCCTGCCTCGGTCTGTCCGTGCGGCACCGCTTCGATACCGGCACGGTAAATCTCCGAAAAGTAGCAGGCATAATTAATCACAAACGCGACAAGCGCAGACGGAAAGCGGTCAAGAAAGGTTATGCCGAAAAATCCCGGGACATAGAAAACTATGAATATCTGAAGCATCAGCGGCACTCCGCGGACTATCCAGACTATTACCTTGAAAAAATACTTCACCGGCGAAAATTTCGACATAGTCCCGAAAGAAATCAGAAGTCCGAGCGGAATGGCAAAGATCAGAGTCAGGATAAACAGCTGACAGGTCACCGCGAACCCGGAGAGAAGTTCAAGTGTTACTTCGGTAAAGCTCATTATGTATTGTCCTTAAGCGCGAGGATTTCTTCCGAAAGCGGAACGCCGTATTTCTCCGAAAGCTCCTCAAGCTTACCTGATTTTACGATTTTTTCGAGCGCTTCGTTTACCTTAGCGGTAAAGGAGCTTCCCTTGCGGAAGCCAATTCCGTAATCCTCAAGCGCGTCCTTAACCTCAATGGCTACAACGGTATCGGTAAAATCCCCCTTACCGCATTTTGCATTGGCAAGCAGAACATCCACCACTATAAAATCTACTCTTCCGGCTTTAAGCTCGGTAAAAGCGTCGTTCTGAGCGTCCTTGACCACGAGATCCGAGGTAATGGTCTTCGCGTATTCCTCGCCCGCGGAGCCTCCCTCTACGGCGCATTTTTTATCCTTTAACTGATCGAGAGAAGTATAAAGCGGCTTGCCTTCGGCGTCAAGCTTTGTCACAATGCACTGGAAGTTGTTGGCGTAAGGTATGGAGAAATCCACTTTTTCGCTTCTTGCGACTCCGTCATCCGACCCGTTTGACGTGAATCCGTTCCAAAGACAATCCACTTTGCCTGCCTCAAGTTCCATATACTTTTTTGACCAGGTAATCACCTGAAATTCCACTTCGACTCCGAGTTCATCCGCCACAAGCTGTGCGAGCTCGGTGTCAAAGCCGGTAAAATTTCCGTTTTCGTCATTATAGTTCATAGGCTCAAACAGAGTACATCCGACTATAAATTTACCGTCTTTCTGAATATTTTCCCAGTCGTTTTCAGGATCGGGAGCGGAACAGGAAGAAAACGCCAGCACACCAAAACACGTAAGGGCTGCCAGCAATACCGATAAAAGCTTTTTCATATTTTGAAAACTCCTTTCTTGCATATGACAAGAATAAAAATGTTTATTCCGGCTTTTGGGGATACTGAAACTGTTGCGAATGTCCCTGAAAAGCGTGGACAACTGTTATTATATCAGATAAATTGCGATATGTCAAGTGTTTAACAAATTAAAATGTTAAAATATTAAAATGTTAAAATGCGTTTACCTTAACCATATTCGCAAGTATCAGGTTAAATTTAAATAATTACAGTTTTTATAACACAAATTTAACATTTT
>CASEEB010000329.1 GCA_949286815.1 uncultured Eubacteriales bacterium
TCTTACGATTCCGGAACATTTCATTATTCCCAAAAGAATCGCCACGTCAAATGCCGAGCCCTCTTTTTTTCTGTCCGCCGGGGCAAGATTCAGCATAAACGACATTTCCGGAAAGCGGTATCCGCTGTTAATACATGCCGTGCGCACCCTTTCCTTCGCTTCCTTGACTGCCGCGTCCGGAAGTCCCACCAACTCAAAATTCGGCAGTCTCGGCTGCGCGTCGGCTTCTACAGTTACTATGTACCCGTCAATTCCGAAAATTCCGGCGCAATATATAGCAGAAAGCATCTGATACCTCCGTAAATACTTCTGAGGATTTAATTAAATGCGCGATAATACAAAAATATAACTAAATTAAGACGTCCCTCTTCTTTTAGGCGGGCGCCATTTGATTTTTTCAGCGGAGAAATACAATCTCCCGCCGAAAACGTTGAATGACGGGGCCTTGCCCCTTATTGAATGCCATACATGTTTTTTAACAATAAATTTACCAAATAAGCATTTCTTTTATTATAACATAGTAAGGCAAAAATTACAACATTTCGGCAATCATTATTTTGCACAAATTTTTTCATTTAATTTGTATATTTTTAATCTTGAAAAAAATAAAAGTATCTGATATAATATAGAATGTAGTATATTATTTGTTTTCGGTATGGGCATTAATTTTCAAATCTTTTTTAAAATTATTTACAAAGTACGGGCAATATTGTCCGTATATTCTATTGACATTTCCGGTTTTTTGATGTATAATCTATTATACCGAAAATATGTTCAAGGCGTCACGGCGGTATGAAAACATAATACGCAAACGGGCTCTGCCGTTTTGCGACAAAGCTTTTAATGTTTTCCCCGCGTATTTAATCGCCTTGGAGCTTTTTGATTAAATCAGCAGTGTTTTAATTTATTAATCAAATCGGACACAAGCGATACATAAAAATCCGCCCGTATGTCCGAAAATCCCGCACGGAGGAATGAAATGAAAAAATTATCAGCCATTATTGCAACCGCTATATTGATTGTTTCTCTCGCATCCTGCGCCTCATCGCAAGGGGGAGATCTTACCTCAATCAACGATTACGTTGCACCCGATTATACTGTAAAGGCGGAAAACGGTACATTCACCTTTTCCGAAGGGCTCGGAGATACGGCAATTATTACCGATTACAGCGGAGTTTACACCGAGCATGAAGTCGTAATTCCCGAAACAATTGAGTTTCAGGGCGGCGTTCGTACCGTCGTGGGTATCGGAGATGAAGCTTTTTATTACTGCACATCTGTAACGCGAATTCAAATTCCCGACACGGTAACCTCAATCGGCAAAAACGCGTTTTCCGGCTGCAACAAGCTTGCTTCAATAAATATTCCCGACGCGGTAACGTCTATCGGGAACGCGGCTTTTCAAGGATGTGAAAAGTTGCAGACAGTTAATTTCGGAAACGCATCCGAGCTTACGACACTCGGAAACTATGTATTTGCAGGTTGCACAAGCCTTTCAAACATTACGCTCCCTTCCAAACTTGAAAGCATCGGAGACGCGGGATTTTGGGGATGTGAGTCGCTTACAAAAGTTGAAATGCCCGATTCGGTAAAGACTATAGGAAAAATGGCGTATTATTTCTGCACGGGTCTCAATACCCAGGACTGCATTGTACTCACCGCAAATATCGAAGAAATCGGTGAATTCGCGTTTTCATCCACAAGAAAGGAATACATTTCCGCTCCCGAAGGTTCTTATGCCAAAGAATACGTTGATGCCATGATTGATAAAGAAGAACAAACCACCGAAGAAGAGACTTCGGAAATAACCGAATAAATATCTCCTCTCAGGATCATTTCCAAGGATATTATTTAAATACACTTTATACATAATAAAGACCGGTTTAATCAAAATGAACCGGTCTTTATTTATTTTACTGTTTTCCGAAAAAAGCACGGCATAATATCTCATCATCTGACAGACACCGTTTGAATACCGAAAACAAAGCTTTTACTCCTCTTCACCGGCGTCCGTCGCGAACTTATTCTCAACCGCCGAGACAATTGTCATTTCCGCGGCAAGAATCGAATCCGAATTAAGCGTACAGCCTGACGCCCGCTCATGTCCGCCGCCGCCATAAAGAGCGCAAATCTCCGACACGTCAAAATCGGTTGACGAACGCATCGAAACCCTGAAACGGTTTTCTTCGGTTGGCTGTCTGATCGCGGCCGCCACCTCTACTCCCTTTACACACCTCGCGACATCAATCAGCGTTTCAAGGTTCTCATCCTCAGCCCCATACTGTTTCTTTAAATCATACGGAAAAGTAATAACCGCGATTCTGCCGCCGCTGTACAGATTCATGCGTTCAAAACCCGCATGTTCCACCTGCATCTGCTTGAGAGTCTTTATTCCAAACAATCTGTGGTTTATATCCGCGGAACGAACCCCTCTCTCTATGAGCTTCGCCGCAAGCATATGTGTAGACGGATGAACGTTATTATACCTGAAACATCCGGTATCTGAACTTACCGCCATGTAAATGAGCTCGTTTACATCACCGGGCATCGGATCAATGCCGTTTGCCTTAGCCAATTCGGTTACAACGTCAAACAACACCTCACCGCACGAGGAAACTTCCGGCAAAACATAGCTGTCAGCATAGATTGTGCCCTTTCCGTGATGATCTATCATAAGATTTATTTTACCGCCATAAGTTTCATAAAGCGCGCCGAGCTGTGACGGGGCAGCGGTATCCACGGAAACTATAAAGTCCGGCTCAAAGCCGACAGGAACAGCTTCGGGAAGCGCGCTTGCCTGATATTTTTCCATGGCGAACATAAGTCTTTCCGGAACCTCATCGGCACAGATACACCACGCTTTCTTTCCTATGCTTTCAAGCATTCGGCGCAGAGCAAACGCTGAACCGACAGAATCCCCGTCGGGATGAACATGGAACAAAATAAGCGCATTGTTGCACATGCAGAGCATATCAGTCACCTCGACGAGCGACAAACTCCTGTATCCGTCGGTTTCAGTCATCGTCTTTCTCCCCGTCTTCTTCATCGGAATATGTTATGCCCTCGAGTATCCTGGCGATTTTTGCCCCGTGCTCTATCGAATCATCCTCAATAAAAGTAAGTTCGGGCGTAATCCTCAGATTCATATTTTTTGCGATTTGTCCTCTGATATATCCGGATGCCGCCTTAAGACCCGCTTTTACTTCCTTTTTATCCCCGGAAAAAAGCGAATAATAAATCTTCGCGTATTTCAAGTCCGGAGTAACCTGCGCCGCCGTAACGCTTATAAACGCTTCGCTTACTCTGGGGTCCTTTACATTTCTCAATATCAACGCAATTTCCTTTTGCATTTCCTCATTTATTCTGTCTCTTCTGTATTTAGCCATATCTATCCTTTCATTTACACATGCGCTTTCATAATATGCATATTACAATATTATCGCGCACAAAAAACATTATTTAAACATAAATAATCAAATATCCTTTTATTCTGTTCGCGCCGTCTGTTGCGGCATGAGAGATTAAACCGGCGCTGAAAATCGGATATTAAGTCCTCAGCTTAAAAGACGTACGACATATGCGCTATGTTATAAATCCAATTCAAAAAACAATTGATTTTTCACTCCGGTCTGCCCTATATCAGGGTAAAACGGAACAAAGCTTACTTTCACTTGTCTGTCAACAATCTTGAACCCGTACAGAACATCCATACCCGATGAAAGCGCTTCGAGATATTTCAAGCCTGAATCGTCATAACTGTCGTTATACAAATCAAAAACCATGTCGATGTAAAAATAGTCCTTTTTGGGTCTGATAAGTACTTCGGCGCTTCTATTCGCCGCGTATCTTCTCGCGAACATAAAAACTATAAATAACGCCAAAGCACAAAAGCCTTCCGAAAAGATAACATCAGTCCGGACAAACTTATCCGTCAAGTCACGAGGCTCTGTTTTTAAATCCGCATTTATATAGCAAATCCCCGCCACTTCTTTTAATATTTTTCCGAGCAACTCTGAATCTTCAGCCATTTCGGGCTTTAGCCGGTGTATACTCCCGTATCTGTACAAAAAATCGGTTACATAAGAATATACATTTGTTTCAATCAGACCCGGATCGGACGAAGTCAGTTGCGCCGAACCCGAAACCTCAACGCCGGTGATCTCCCGTATAACGCCACAGACATCTGCCGCAGGCATTAAAAAAACTACCGCGAGGCAAACATGACAGGAAAATACAAAATCCCGAAGAAAGAGAACTGCTCTTCGTTTTTTCGAATCTACCGCAAGCACCGATCTTTTGCCGTACTCAAACAGGCTTTCTGATAGAAAATCCTTTTCCTCATCCGAAAATTCTATAATATCAAAAAAATTTACGCCATGGCGTGCGGCTGTATTTCCCGAACGGAATTCGACAATCGTTCCCATATCGGCGCTGTTCATTGAAAATATATAAAATTCATCTTTTATCTCAAACGAACGCTTTTCAAAAAATCTGTTGCTCATGATGTCTTCCAATCGGATTTTTTACATAATAGAATTTTTATTTTATATAACAAATATAACCCGGGCAGTTCCGCGAAACCGTATATACAGATGATATAATGAAATTTGCCTGATTTTTTCAAGCGGTATACATTTTACCATAAGTATATAGTCTTATAACAGTTATAAATACAGAACCTTTCACGCTGTACACATTAATTATATTATATTTTCCCCTGTTTGTCAATAGAATCACTGCCAATTGAAAGATATATTACAGACTTACCGATCAACGACGACAACTCCGAAAGGTAATTTTCCGCCATATGAGCCTCGGTACCCGAATAATTTCCCATCTTTCCGATCTCCACTAAATTTCCCACATGTCTGTATCCGGTTATATACGGAGGCAGATGGGTCACAATATCGTCAAGATTTCGCACAACATAAAAATTTTTCCATATTTGATTTTCATTCTTCACGTTCCCCCAAATCACCCGAGGACAGCCGAAGCCGTATCCGTAAACCCTGCCTTTAAATTTGGGATATTCATCCTCAATATATTCATGACACAGTAAAGCCAGAGCGGCGCCGTGACTGTATCCGACAATATAAATCTGTACCGCATTCGTATTCCGAAGGATCTTATCTATGTGCGGCTGTATGCTGTTCCATACCTTTAAAAAACCTTCATGACAATAAAATGAAATATCACCCCTTTTCACCGGCACGGCATGATAGCTCAGATTATTTTGCCAGTCCTCATATCCGTTGCTCTTTTCAAAATATATGTACAAAATTCCGTTTCTGTCTTCACAGGCATAGCTTCCGCTGTTTTCCACATTCGTATATTTGGCCGTAAGGCATTCATTGAATAAATCGTACATCATTCCATAATCTTGACTCTCGCTCGAATTTACCGTATTATATTTATTAGGCATGTCTGTTCCCCCATATTATTTCAAATATATATCAGCCGACATTAATCGACTATATACACATAATATGCAAAAACAGAGCAACTGTTTATCTGTCCCGTTTTTTCGCAATAACCTTTGACAAAACAGCTATAACCGCCATGACCGACAGAAAAATAAGCGGTCTGGCATTCTCGATTATCTGTCCAAGCATAACACAACACCTCAAGATACAACCAATACGGAATTTAACCCGAATACCCATTAAAGATATTTCAAGTGTAAAATATTTTATTCCGCAAATTGTCTTTTTATGAATGAAAAAGCTTGTATATATATGGAAGTGCTCGTTTTTTGACAATATAAAATGTACACAAAAACAAAGCGGGCCGTATATAACAGCCCGCGATACAATCCGACTTTTTATATTTTAATCCTCGCACATCTTTGCAATTCTCTCAAGTGTTTTGTTTATACTGTCGTCTCCCTCGTCAAGAATAAAATCCGCGTATTTTTCGTACAGTTCTTTTCTCTCATTATACATATCAAGCAATGTATAACCTTTTGGCATTACGACTCCCCTGTGAACATAGTCTCCAAGACGCATACAAAGGGTTTCATAGCTGATTTTAATGTATATGACCTTTCCGATACTCTTAAGGTGCTTCATCGCGTCGTCTGAATACACCACGCTTCCTCCCGTGGATATTACCGTGCGGTCGGTTTCTATGCTTCTGTTGACTTCACCCTCGATTTTCAAAAACCCGTTAAGACCTTCGGTTTCAATAATTTCATGTAGCAGCATTCCGCATTTTTCCTGAATCAGAATATCGGAATCTAAAAATCTGTATCCCAATTTTTTTGCCAACAAAACGCCCACCGTGCTTTTACCGCACGACGGCATACCGATTAAAACTATATTATTCATTCTTTTTCTTTTTCCGTTCTTCTGATTTTATTTCCGCCTTTTTTCTCTTGCCGAAATTGCGTTTACCCTCTCCCATGACACGCTTTGCGGTTTCATAGTATCTTTTCAGATGTTCGGCAAGAGGCTTATCTGAGGAAAACGACAGAAAAAATTTCGTCTTTTTTTTGTTTTCTTCAGCACTCAGCCTGATCAAGCTTTTCAATTTTTCATACTTGACTATTATCTGACTTTCAAGCGCGAATTTCCGTATCTTTGAAAGAATATTGCACGAATACACGGTGTCTATCAAAAAAACTCCGAAAAAGAATCCGATTATAAAAGAAAACCAAAGATTATCTCCGAGCCACTCCACAGCCCTCACCACATAAGGATGTATTAAAAAATAGTAAATAGCACCAAGCCCTGCCCAGATGAGCGAAAATCTCGGGCAGATTATGCCCTGTATATTTCCCCATTCCTCCGAATAATCCCAGAGTTTTACCTTCATGCCCTTGATAAAAATGATTCCGGCAATATACTCTATACCGGTCATGCAGAGCGCCATAACAACAAACAGAATTATTTTGCCCGCCAGACCGTCATTCTTATCCACAACGCGGTCAAGCCCCGCGAGCGCATACATGGTACAAAGACCGAATCCGTAAAGCGGAAGATACGGTCCCACCAAAAAACCGGGATTTATCCACTTTCTTTCCTTATTTGCAGTAGAAATAAATCTTCTGAAAAACAGTTCTATTACCCAACCGATACAGCTTCCCAGAAAAAACAAAAAACAAAATGTAAGCATTATATTCATTGACTTAAGTCCAACCTGTCGGTCTCTCCACTTCCGTAAAAATTGCAAAGCACAATAAAAAGTATACCATCAGCGCTCGGTTTTGTCAATTCCATTCCGGAAATATTAAAAGATTTTTAAGAATGACTCTTCAGACGATAGCGCCATAAAACAAACGGGGCTGAGTTTTACAGCCCCAAAGTAAGTTATTCTTCTTCAAAAGCGCTTTTGTCAAGACCGCAGACGGGACATACCCAATCGTCGGGAATATCTTCCCAGGCCGTGCCGGGAGCTATTCCGTTATCGGGATCGCCCACCTCAGGGTCATACACATAGCCGCAAGGACACACATATTTCATATATTAATCCCACCTTGAATTAAATTTTTATTATTTTCCGAAGTAGCGCTCAAGCAATCCCGCAAATGCTTTGCCGTGGCGTGCTTCGTCACGCGCCATCTCATGCACGGTATCGTGGATAGCGTCAAGATTATGCTGCTTTGCGAGCTTCGCAAGTTCAAACTTGCCCGCGGTAGCTCCGTTTTCCGCCGCTACGCGAACACTCAGATTTTCTTTTGTGGAATCGGATACACACTCTCCGAGAAGCTCAGCGAATTTTGCCGCATGCTCTGCTTCCTCGTAAGCCGCTTCCTTCCAGTAAAGCGCGATTTCGGGATAACCTTCTCTTGCGGCGACACGAGCCATTGCAAGATACATTCCGACTTCAGTACATTCACCCTGGAAGTTAGCTCTCAGTCCCTCAATAATTTCCGCGGGAGCGTCCTTGGCAACGCCCACAACATGCTCTGCAGCCCATGTCACTTCGCTTTCAACAACTTCTTCAAACTTTTCTCCCGGCGCTTTGCACAACGGGCACTTATCCGGACGAACATCCGACTCAACTATTTCACCGCAAACGGTACATCTCCACTTTTTCATAATAAATTCTCCTTTTCATAAGTATTATTGGTTTTTAATTTGTTTTTATTCCGTATTTTTAATATAACCCGTCAGATCATCGACGCTGATATTCCGATCATTTAATTTTCCGACAGTTATCATCTTAAGATTTTCCGTCAGAATATCGTTGATGCATAAGAACGCGTGATGCATTTTACAATTATCCTTGACGGGATTTTTGGTACATTCATGATCGCCGTCAAGACATTTTGAAATTTTCAAAGGTCCCTCTATCGCCTCGATTATCTCCAACACGTTCAGGTCGTCCGCGTTTTTGTTAAGTCTGTACCCTCCGAATGCTCCTTTAAATGAACTCACGATTCCACAGCCCGAAAGCTTTCTTAAGATTTTCAAAGCAAACTTCTGAGTAATACATGCATCCTTCGCTATTTCCGATGCCCCCACTGTTTTTTGACGCTGGGCAAGTATGCAGCATATTCTGACAGCGTAGTCGGATTCCTGCGTTATTCGTATCATATTTTTCCTTCAAATTTTAATTGTACACCTTTTTGGTATGCATTTATTATAACACTGAAATACATGTTTGTCAATAACAAAAAATAAATAATCCGTTATGTTTTTTTGAATTTTTTGTTTTTATGCATATAATTTATTCCTTTTGATGAAAATACATCCAAATAAACATTGTTAATTCTTAAAAATTCCTTAATTAACAGATACTTCGCTTGACAAGATTATACCGGAATGATATAATAAATCAAAATCTCGGCGGAAATTAAAATTTTTAACACCTCCGCCAAGAAAGGTAATATAATAAATGATAACATTAAATGACGACGCCGGCGATAGTTTGATATATGTGCTTTTAATGAGGTCAAACACATTGTTTTCAAGATTTATCAAAATAATGACCGGCGGCAAATATACGCATTCATCCATCGGAGTACAGGCAGACTGCGGCACCATGTACAGCTTCGCAAGAAAGTACTCCCATCTGCCTCTGCCCGCGGGCTTTGTAAAAGAACATCTGAACAGCGGTATTCTGAAAAAATGCAGAAACGCTCCCTGCGCGCTGCTCAGAATAAAAGTTTCGCCGGAAGTAAAACTCAGACTTGCCGACGAACTTGAAAAAATGTTCAAAGTCAGAAACAGATACCATTATAACCTGGCAGGAACTTTTCAATGCTATTTCAACCGCCCGGCGGAAAGAAAAGATAAATTTTTCTGTTCTCAGTTTGTCGCGCATACTTTATGCTCTACAGGCGCCATTAAACTGCTCAAACCCGCCTCGCTATATAAACCGATGGATTTCTTCAAGCAACCCGAACTTGAGGTATGTTATGAAGGAAC
>CASEEB010000330.1 GCA_949286815.1 uncultured Eubacteriales bacterium
TCGGAATTTCTGTGGCAGGAGGGACATACCATGCACGAGACCGAAGAGGAGGCAAGGGAAGAGACTCAGAGAATGCTCGGTGTATACGAGGATTTTTATCTTAATGTTCTTGCGATTCCCGCGATAACCGGAAGAAAGACCGAAAAGGAAAAATTCGCGGGAGCGATTGAAACATATACAATTGAACCTATGATGCACAACGGGGTCGCGCTTCAGGGAGGAACGTCGCACTATTTCGGTGACGGATTCGCGAAAGCGTTTGACATTACATTTACAGGTAGAGACAATACAATAAAATATCCTTTTCAGACGTCCTGGGGGGTGTCTACCCGTTCTATCGGAGCTATAATCATGACGCACGGCGATGACAACGGTCTTATTCTTCCTCCGCGCGTGGCGCCTGTACAAACGGTAATAATTCCCGTCGCTCAGCATAAGGAAGGCGTTCTTGAAAAGGCAAATGAAATAAAAGAGCGGCTGTCGGCCGCCGGTGTAAGGGTAAAGGTTGACGACAGCGACAACAGCGCCGGATGGAAGTACAGCCAGTATGAAATGAAGGGTGTGCCCGTCAGGCTTGAGATAGGTCCCAGAGATATTGAGTCCGGCGTTTGCGTGCTTGTCAGCCGTGTCTCCGGGGAGAAAAAGACTGTCGCGATTGAAAGCGTTGAGTCTGAGGTGGCGGCAATGCTCGATTACGTTCACAATGAGCTTGTGGACCGCGCGCGCAGAAATCTCGCGCAGAAGACAAATGAAGCAAGAAGCTATGAGGAATTTCTGGATTGCGCTCAAAACCGTCCCGGTTTCATTAAAGCTATGTGGTGCGGAGATGAAGAATGCGAAAATAAGATAAAAGACGATACCGGCGGAGTAAAGTCCCGCTGTATTCCGTTTGTCGAGGATAAACTTTCGGATGTCTGTGTCTGCTGCGGAAAACCCGCGAAACATATGGTGGTCTGGGGCAGACAATACTGATTTTGGCAAAACCTGTGGGAGAGACTTTTTGAAGTTTTTCCCGCATTTTTAAACCAATTGTTTTTTGCTGTGTTAAACAAACTTAAAAGAGAGGGGAAAAATGCGTTCGGTTAAAAAGTATATTCAAAACTGCATAAAGAGCATAGACCCTTTCTTGTTTGTATGTACTATACTGCTTTCAGCCATCGGTATACTCACCATATTCGGAGCGGTAGACAATTTCGGTAAACGTAAGCTTGTCATGCAGGTTGCGATGACCGTCGCGGGTATAATAGCGACTTTTATAATTGCGAATATGGATTATCATCTTATTGTAGACAAGCTTTGGATCTTCATGATAGCCGCCTCCGTACTTTTGCTGGCAATAACTCTTGTATTCGGAAGTTCGGGAGAGTCAAGGGAAACTTCAAACAAGGCATGGTTGGAAATTCCTTTTGTGGGAATCGCCATACAACCTTCCGAATTTGTGAAGATTGCCATGGTGTGTACATATGCGAAGCATATTTCGCTTGTAAAGGATAAAATAAACAAGCCTTTGCCGCTTCTGGGGCTTGCTCTGCACGCCGGGCTTATTGTGGGATTTATTCTTTTGTCGGGGGACCTCGGAGTCGCGCTTGTATATATGGGCTTTCTGCTTATTATGCTTTTCTGCGCCGGGCTTTCGGGCTGGTATTTCGCAGGAGGATTTGCGGCGATATTCCTGGCTTTTCCCGTGATTTGGGACCATCTTGCGGAGTATCAGCAAAAGCGCATAATCGTAGGTTTTAATCCTGAGCTTGACCCGCTTGACAAAGGGCTTCAGCCTCTGATGTCAAAGCAGTGTATCGAGAACGGAGGCATATTCGGAATCGGTTTATTCGGAAAGGGAGGATATGAGGACCTTGCGGCGTCGCACACGGATTTCATATTTGCCACGGTGTGTGAAAAATTCGGAATGATAGGCGGTATACTCACGGTTTTGCTTCTGCTTATGATGGTCATAAGAATTTTTATGATAGCCAGAATGTGCGGGAGCGATTACGGCGCGTATATATGCGTAGGCGTCGGCGCCATACTTGTTGTTCAGACGGTCGAAAATATCGGGATGTGTCTGGCGATGCTCCCCGTTGTGGGACTGACGTTGCCGTTTGTTTCCTGCGGCGGTTCGTCGGTCTTGGCGACATATATATTGGTTTCTCTTGTCCACAGTGTTCAGCGTCACCGCCTGAGGATGAAATCCGATTATTCTGTGCGGCAGCGTTGATTCAGAGAAAATTTATCGGCGCATATTTTTAAAACACACATATTTTTTTGCCTTCGGAAATATAATTCAGTAAAGAATTATTTTCCGAAGGTTTTTCGTATAAGAAGTGTTGGCTTGTTTCCGCGGCGGGTCACGCGTACATCCGGGTTGTTTGGATTGTGCGCGTTTCCAGCAGTTGATACATAGGTTGATTTTGCTTTCGCGATAAGGTAAAATTACCAGATTATGCGAATTGACCGAGTGTCGTTGAATCTGACGGCAAGGAAATTTTCAAATATTTTAAGCCGCCTGTGAGCGGTATGGGAGGTATTTATGTTTATCTATTCATTCCGTGCCGGGACGATAAAATTTTTCGGCATTATATGTGTTGCTTTGGTAGCTTTGATTGCTCTTATCGCGTTTGTTCCGACTTATGCATCCGGGAATGAACCCTCGCAGGATACGCCAGTGAACAAATCGGAAACCGTCGATTACAGCTACGATAAGGTCAAAAGT
>CASEEB010000331.1 GCA_949286815.1 uncultured Eubacteriales bacterium
TTTTTAAAAGCTCGGTAAAACTGCCTCGGTTGTCGGTATTCATTTTAAGCGCAATTTTAACCTTTTCCTTAGGAAGATACGAAAGATAGGTTGAATACAGTTTTTTTGCAAAAGAATTATACGGTATTTCCGGTATTACAAGATTTAGGGGCTGTTTTTTAAAATTTTCAAGAAGATCGGCTATTTCTCCGAGCGTTACCCTGTGGGTCATCGGAGCGGCGCAGTATCTGCCATTTTCGGTGAGCACGGCGTTTACTCCGTCAAATTCACAGTGATGCTCCTTGTTTTCGAGAGCGTCAAGCATTTCCGTGATAAGATCATCTATATAAAGCAGTTCAAGCTCGGTGCTTCTGTCATTTACCGTAATCGGCAGATCATTTGCGGTGTTATAGCAAAAAGTCGCCACGGCGCTGTTGTAATTAGGTCTGCACCATTTCCCGAAAAGATTTGGAAAACGGTAAACAAGCACCTTTGCGCCGGTTTCAGCGGAATAATCAAAAAACAGATCCTCACCGGCTTTTTTGCTTCTGCCGTAATCACTGTCATACCTTCCTATAAGCGTTGCCTGAACAGAACTTGCAAGCATTACGGGACAGGTATTATTATGCTTTTTAAGTGTATCAAGCAACTCCCCTGCAAAGCCGAAATTGCCTGTCATAAAATCGCCTGCGTCTTTTGGTCTGTTGACTCCCGCGAGATTAAAGACAAAATCCGCATTTTTGCAGGCAAGATCAAGCTCGTCCTCAGAGGAATCAATATCATAAAGATATATTTCTTCTATTTGAAGCGCGGGACGGGTTCTGTCCTTGCCGTCGCGTAAATTTTTAAGCGTCTCGGCAAGGTTTTTCCCTACAAAACCGTTCGCTCCGGTTATAAGAATATTCATGATTTACTCCTTGAAATTAAAATCAAGACCTACATAATTTAAAGCTTGCTGATAATCGTCTATGTTTTCCGAAGAAATAGTATTGAGGTTATCAATTTGATGCCTGACATTATCCTTTTTTAAAAATATAGCGGAAATCCATCTGACAACCCACATAACAGGGAGCAAAAAGGGATATTTGATTAAAAAATGATACTTTACACACATACTCTTGTATGGCATAAATATAAGACTAAATAATTTTTTATACCTTACCTGAGAAGTATTTTTAGTGCTTTTTGAATCCTTAACAGCTGCGGATAAAATTTTTCTTTCTTTCGTACCGTAAGAACCGCTTGTAAATATATAGTCAGTTATAAAATCCGTTTTTTCATTCGGAGTATCATTTTCAAACCATACTTTTATTGTTTTATCCACATTGACATAAAAATCCCACAGCTTCAGTTTTTTAAGCTCATTCTTTATATATATTTCATCTGAATTTACAGTCTTTGCCTGACAAACGTAAATATCTATTATATGTCTTATACCTATGCCGCCGTCGCGATAATGTTTCGCCATATGAGTGAAATTGTATATCAACTCATCTTCCGCCGACATATGATACCTGTGTCCGAAATTATCGTCTTTTTTTGCAAGACGCCAACCGTCGCCATAATATGTATAATAATCCTTATTGTAAGAAGGAATAATCCTTTTATGCAGTTCAAAAAGAATTATATCTTTCTTTTTCCAGACAAGTTCATGGTCACTTTCGTATTTTTCCTCAAATCCGAGACCGGACATTACAGTTCTGATTCTATCATATTGCTCGGGTTTTATCAAAATATCCGCATCGCTCATAGGACGCATTTCGGTTTTCGGATAATAATACTTTAAAACAGTCCCTTTCAAAGGCATATAATCTATTTCGTTTTTTTCGAACGCCTTAAAAACCGTGTCGGTTTGATACTGCTGATTCTGATCCCTGAAAATATAACGAAATGCGGCATTTTCTAATAAAGCCTTATCTTCCTGCGCTATTTGAATTTTTGAATTGACCGCACCATAATATAAAAGCGGTATAATCTGATGACGGTTTCCCGTTTCAATAACGTCTTTCCATATCAGATTTTCCGGTATATTTTCATTGGTATTATTTAAAGCGCTCTTTATAAGCAGAATAACCGATTTTTGAAAATCTGTCATTATTTTTTCTCCGGTTCAGATAATTGTTCTCTGATATATTCAAGCTGAAGCAGTTTTTCCTTTACCTGCTCATTATTTAATAATTTTGTGTTATTTGAATTGAATTCAGTAAGAGTATTCCGTTCGGTATCGCCCTCTTTGAAGTATTTGTCATAATTAAGACCCCTGTTATCACACGGAACTCTGTAAAAATCACCTAAGTCTTCTGCTTTGGCACATTCTTCATTTGTAAGCAATGTTTCGTACATCTTTTCCCCGTGGCGTATTCCTATTATCCTTATTCCGCCTTCTGCGCCGAACAGTTCAGTTACCGCTTTAGCCAATGTTTCAATCGTACATGCAGGTGCTTTCTGAACAAGTATATCGCCTGAAACACCGTGTTCAAATGCGAAGAGAACAAGGTTTACCGCTTCATCAAGACTCATAATGAAACGGGTCATCGAAGGCTCTGTAACCGTTATGGGTTTGCC
>CASEEB010000332.1 GCA_949286815.1 uncultured Eubacteriales bacterium
CGTAAGTGAAAACTATACAATTGATTTGTCAGGTCAGATGACCTACAGGCCTCAGATCAGGGCAAAGGTTGTCTTTGACAACGGCGAATTCGACGAGCTTTTTGTAGAAGCGTCGCAGAAAGACGGTTCGTTCCCCGTAACTTACACAGGATATGACGACTCCGTAATCAGCGTGAATGAATACGGCGTTATAACCGCCAAAAAAGCGGGAAGTACGAAAGTCACGGTAACTCTCGGAGAATTTTCGTTTGAGGTTTCCGTCACGGTAAAGTAAATCATTCCGATTTCTTTTAAAGCGGAGCAATGAATGCGGAAGCTTGGTTAAAACATTCTCGCAAATGCTTTCAAACGCTTGCGACAAGCACGCATAGGAGCGTCAGCTCCGCCGGGTTTCAGCAAAATTACCCCCGCTGAAAGTCGGATATGTTATAGCAATACAAACCTTGTAATCATATACGGGTATACCACAAACCAAAAAACCGGTTCAACATAAGTTGGACCGGTTTTTTTCGGAACAGTGCGCATCCGATATAAGAATAATTACTCAATTAAAAATATAATATAGATCGTCATTTGTGTATAATACCCTCAAAAACCTTGGCGAAAACCTCCCTGACTGAAATACCGCCTGACGACAAAAAATTCACGAGTAAATCAAAACGCAAATTATAATTAACAGCGCGAGGACAGTCGAGGCGCAGAGTATAAATCCGTCAAGCGCCCTTACCGATATTTTGCATTTATCAAAAAAATTAAATTTATTCATAAAATTCATTCCCCGTTCCTACAGACGATTATCTCCTCACAAGATACTTTCTCATATCAACCGCGCAGGCAATAAGGATAATAAGACCTTTTATAATATACTGCATATTTGAGTCAATGCTCAGCGCGGTAAGTCCCACAAATATAAGCCGTAATAGTACTACTCCGATAATAACCCCACGGATTTTTCCGATTCCTCCCGCGAATGAAACCCCTCCTATGACACATGCCGCTATCGCGTCAAGCTCATAGTTCACGCCTGTGGCGGCGGTATTGGAGCCTATCCGCGCGGCTTCGATAAATCCGGTAATTCCGTACATAATTCCCGCAAGCA
The DNA here is from genome assembly GCA_949286815.1 of uncultured Eubacteriales bacterium. Classification (GTDB taxonomy): domain Bacteria; phylum Bacillota; class Clostridia; order Oscillospirales; family CAG-272; genus SVTX01. The sequence goes on from CASEEB010000332.1 coordinate 1,100, forward strand.
TAAACACAAGTGTAATAGTACGCTTGACATTGACTCCGGACACATTTGCCGCTTCCGGATTTGAACCTACAGCGAACATATTCTTTCCGAATGAGGTCTTGTTCCATATAAACCACATTATCAGTGTGACAACTATGGCATACCATACAAAATTCGGTATCGGCGTGCTTCCTATTGAAAGTATGCTGCCCGTAATAAAATTGGTATAGGATGAGTCAAGTCCCGAAACAGACTGCCCGTTGTTGTTGCCTATCATTAGATACATAAGCAGAGCGCCGTACACAATTAGCTGTGTGGAAAGTGTGACGATAAACGGGTGAAGATTGAACTTCGCGGTACAGAATCCGTTTATCACACCTACCAAAGCGCCCAGCGCAATGGCTATGAGAAACACCACCGGCAGCGGAAGCGGGTCAAGTCCCGGAAACATTTTATTGGGATATCCGCTCATCTGAAGCAAAGTTGCGCACACACATGCCACGGCGCCCACGATTCTGCCGGCGGACAGGTCGGTTCCCGTAAGAATAATTGCCCCCGCTATGCCCAGGGCTATCGGAAGATTGGCCGCGGACAGCGAAATTATATTTACAATAGACGCCGGAGAGAGGAAATTTGGCCTCAAGCATTGTATTACCACAACCGCGGCAATCAGAAAAATATACAGTGAGTTATTGATTAAAAAATCCTTTCTCGCGTTTTTTCTTTGAATCGCATCCATTGCCTTATATCTTTGTAAACCATTCATAATTCAAGATTCCTTTCAATTGATTATCAGGCAAATTTTGATGCCAGCGACATTATTTCTTCCTGACTCGTATCATTGGCGCTGACTTCTCCGACAATTCTTCCGCCCGACATAACATATATTCTGTCACAAACACCTATCAGTTCGGGCAGTTCACTCGAAACCATTATAACCGCCTTTCCCTTGGCCGCCATTTCAATTATCAGCTGGTATATCTCATACTTGGCGCCGACGTCTATTCCCCTTGTAGGTTCATCAAGCATCAAAACTTCGGGCTTGGTAAGCAGCCAGCGACCCAAAATTACTTTCTGCTGATTTCCCCCGGAAAGCAGTCTAATCTGAGTTTTCTGTCCGGGGGCTTTTATTTTCATGGATTTTATCGCCCATTCGGTATCTTTTTTTCTTTGCCTGTCGGATAAGACCAGCATTTTTCTGTAATTTTTCAAATTTGATATTGTAGTATTTTCGCAGATATCAAGTATGCCGAATATTCCGGTCGCCCTCCTCTCTTCGGTAAGAAGCGCGAAACCGTTCTTTATCGAATCGGAAGCGTTTTTATTTTCCACCTTTTTTCCGTCAAGAAAAATCTCTCCGGAAAGTCTCTCGGAAATACCGAAAATATTTTCAACGACCTCCGTCCTTCCCGCGCCCGCAAGTCCGGCAAAACCTACTATCTCTCCTTTGCGGACGTTAAAGCTTACGTCTTTTACATTTGTATATCTGGAGGACAGGTTCTTTACCTCAAGCGCGATATCTCCGGGACGGTTTGTCTTGGGAGGAAACCACTGTGAAAGCTCCCTCCCCACCATATACTTGATTATTTTATCTATAGTCATTTGCTCTGCCGGTGCCGTTATCACATGCGTTCCGTCTCTCATAACCGTAATATCGTCCGATATCTTCAGTATTTCCTCCATTTTATGGGATATATAGATGATTCCGCAGCCTCTTCTTTTGAGCATATCAATAATTCTGAACAGATGCTCGACTTCTTTTTCGGTGAGAGAGCTTGTCGGCTCGTCAAGGACGATTATTTTTGCGTCATATGAAACCGCCTTCGCGATTTCCACCATCTGCCTTTGCGCAACCGACATACGGCTCATTATTTCTTTCGGATTTGTCTCGATACCGAGAGTTTTGAATATTTCCATAGTCTCGGTATACATTTTTTTCTCAGAAGTGATAAATCCGGCATACTTGGGATATCTGCCAAGCCAGATGTTATCCATAACGCTGCGTTTGAGTGCCTGGTTCAATTCCTGATGCACCATGGCAACTCCTCTTTCAAGCGCGTCCTTCGGGTTTTTAAAGGATACTTCTTCCCCTTCAAGAAATATCTGCCCGGAGTCTTTCTCATATATGCCGAACAGGCATTTCATCAATGTGGATTTTCCCGCGCCGTTTTCTCCCATTAGCGCGTGAACCGTACCCTCCCTTACCGAAAGAGATACCTTGTCAAGCGCTTTGACTCCCGGAAAATCCTTGCATATATCCTTCATTTCAAGCAGTATCTTGTCTGACATAATAAAACCTTATCCTTTCCCTTGCAAGCGGCGCGCTGTAATGCGGCGGCAGCAAAACTTTTTAACAAAATTACAATTAAATGAAGTTTTAACCAAGGTACTGTGAATACTGTATCCTTATTTTTGCCGCGTCTTCGTCAATATCATATTCATCCATACCCGAAAGAATATCGGAACCCGAAACGGCGTTTTGAGTCAGTTTCCTTATTGCCTCAGCCATACCCTGAGCATCCTGCTTTATGGTTCCGGTCATTTTTCCGTTTGCTATAAGCTCCTTTGCGGCATCCGTGGCGTCAACTCCGAAAACCGGTATTGTTCGCCCGCTTCCGTTATTGTATCCCGAAGCGTTGAGCGCCGATATAGCTCCCTCCGCCATTCCGTCGTTATTGCATATGACAAGTTCTATCATATTTCCGGCCTTTTCGCTGTATGATGCAAGCGCGGTCGTCATATACTCGTTTGCCGCCGTGGCGGACCACTGCCCGTTTTTATCCACAAGATATTTATTTGGGTTTGTCGGGTCATAAAATTTCAAAGGCTTTTTCCCTGCTTCACTGAGTTTTTTGTTCGCTTCGCTCACACTGTAGCTTGTTCTGTAAATTGCCTCATTATTTCCCTCTTCACCCTTAAAGAGTATATATGATATCTCTCCGTCACCGTTAATATCCGTTTTTTCAAAATTCTCTACAAGATAGTCGCCTATCATCTGCCCCTGAAGTATTCCGGAGTCCTCCGCGCGAGTGCCTACAAACGCGCATTTATCATAGCTCTTTATTACCGTATCGGATACCTCACGGTTGAAAAATATAACCGGAATCCCGGCGTTTTTCGCAAGCCCCACAATCGATGAAGCCGCGTCGTCCGAACCGGTATTTACTATATTCACAATAATAGCCTTAGCGCCGTTTGTTATCGCGGTCTGTATCTGTTCTGTCTGAGTGGTCTGATTTCCGTTGCCGTCGTAATCCTGAAAATTAATGCCCGCGTCCTTCAATTGCTTGTCAAGCTCACTTCTCACACTTGAAATATATGTGTCACTGTACGTATAATAAAACACATGCACATCCGCAGCCCCGCTTGAAGAACAGGCAGATAAATTCATCATCAGAATCACTGCGCAGACTAAAAAAACTACTGCTTTTTTCATAAAATGACATTCCTTTCCCGATTTTTCCCGAAAACATAATATATGAGTCCGTTTGATCTGCATTATATAGTTCTTGGGATTTATTTTTAAAAATTCATGTTTTCAATAATATTATTTCAGCGGTATAGGGCTATCATTAATGTGAATTTTTAACACATCAGTCATGAATCGGAATAAACAAAATTATCAAAATTCAAATACAAAGTATCTTTCCGGTAAAAAAATAAAAGGTATGCATTTGCCGACTCAATGCATACCTTTATCTATTAATTTTTTAAAATATTTTCCGGATTTATTATGACGTCGTCTCCTCGGCTGTTTCGGGGCTGAAATATTCTTCCAGCAACCTTGCCGCCGCAAGCGCGGCGTATGACCCTGAGCCCGCATGTTCTACCACCGAAGTAACAATTATTTCAGGGGCGTTGTACGGTGCCGCGCAGACAAACAAGCCGTTTTCCCTCGTATTTCCGCCAAGTTCCGCGGTGCCGGATTTTCCGCCTACCGTAACGGGAATGTTTCTCATGTAATAAGAAACGCTGGATGAAGACTCTATCATCTGACGCATTCCCTCCATTATAGGGTCGGTTATCTCTTTGCCAAATTCAAGATTGTCCAGAACCTCCGCTTCTCTCGTATAAATCACCTCGGAATTATAAGACCTCACCTGACTCAAAAGATGAGCCGAATATCTTGTTCCTCCGTTAAGCAGAGTAGACACGTAAACCGAAAGCTGAATTGGGGTAAAGTTATTATCCGACTGTCCGATGGCCGCGGAAATTGTATTTCCGGGCATCCAAGCGGTAAGCCCGTTGAGCTCTCTGTATTCCGGACCTGCAAGTATTCCTCTCTTTTCGGAAAGTTCTATTCCGGTCACGCTACCAAGACCATACCTTTTGCAGTAATCATTCATCAGGTCAATGCCCATAACCCTGCCCAATTCGTAAAAAAAGCAGTTGCATGAGACTTTAATCGCCTCGGTAGCGTTAATCATACCGTGCTTATGTATGGGTGAGCTTACGCTGTCATAAACCCAGCATTTAGGCTGATAATCCGGATAATAAGTATAAATACCGTCGCAGTTCAGCTTGGTTTGCGCCGTTATAGTCCCGCTGTCAATTCCCGCCGCCACCATTCCGAGCTTGAAAACCGAACCGGGGGTGTAAAGTCCGTCAAGAGCCCGGTTGTACAGAGGATTGGCGGGGTTTTTACTCAACTCACTGTAGTCACGGTTGTATGTCGAAAGATCAAACGTGGGATAAGACGCGATCGCGATGATAGAGCCGTCATTCGGATTTATAGCCACAATGGCTCCCGATTCGGAATCAGCACCGTATGTTTTATTGACATAATCGATGTTTTCCTTAAGACCTTCCTCCGCGGCAATCTGAACGTCAATATCTATAGTAAGGTATATATCCTTGCCCGGAACAGGCTCGGTCTCGACATATTTATCTATGATATTCCCGTCCTTATCTTCTTTGATGACCATAACGCCGTCAACTCCCCGCAGATACTGCTCGAAAGCGTACTCGCATCCGTCAAGCCCGACTACCGCGTCCATCTCATAACCGAGCTCATTGTAATATTCCCAATCCTCGGCATATATCGGACCCGTGCGGCCGAGGATATGCGACGCATATCCGGGATAGTTATAAACTCTTGAGACATCGACGGTAAAATCAGCCCCGACGATATTCATTTCTTTGACATAAGTAATAAATTCAAGATCGACATCCGACGCGAAAACATATTGGTTAAAAGCCGAAAAATCCTCTACCTCCATGTCATACAGTACCCTCAGCAGGATATCGATTTCCTCGTCCGAAAACAGCATATTTCCGTCATCGTCTTTTATATCAAGCTCATATCTTTCGATAAAATACGCCACAATTTCATCTTCTTTCGGAAACTGCTCGGGATAGTCCTTATAAAAACCCTCAAGATATGTCGCCGTCAGCTCGTTTTTATTTTTCGGGCTGTCTTCCTCAAGCTCGTCCGCGGCAATCCGCTTCAGAAGTCTGTAATATATATTTGAATCGGTATCCTTAGCGGCATCGCTGTATGAATAGTCAGGATAAGTACCGATAAACGGAAAACTCGACTCTGCCCTTTTTGAGGAATTCCCGGTGTCGTTTAAAGCATTTACTGCCTTAAGCAGTGCAAGATTCCTCTCATATCTGTCAGCCGACATTGCCTCATAGTCAAAAACCATATTATAAGAATAGTCGTTTGACACCAGCTTTTTTCCGTTCTTATCGTAAATTTCTCCGCGAACCGCCTGTATGGCTACGGTTCTCGTATAGGTCCCGTCGTCTTCCGCCGCGGGCTCCGCGTTTATGCGGATATTGACCATCTTTAAAATATATATAAAACAAACCGCGATAAACACAACCGATATACAGATTATCCGGCGTGGCGTTTTGTTTTTTACGTGCATATTCTTAACCTCCGAGTTCAATTAAAGGCAATCAAAATTTAAATATCCGTCAGAGCTGTACAGTATTAAAAAACTTCTGTTTCATACCGGAAGAGGGATTACGGCTATCAGCATGAATAACAAATAAACGACAACGGCGGATATCATCCCGGCATTGCCGAACGCAGTTCTCAGCACTCTGCCTTTGGGAATCTGACAATCCTCCTTTGCAAACACAATCCTCTTCCTAAAGACCGCAAGCAGCACGGGCGCGGCAACGATGGTAAATAAAACAAAAAATCCAAAAAATATAAATCCCAGCATCTGTGCCGGATGCTCGGCAAAAAAAGCAAGCATTTGTTCGGTATCCGAACCCACGGTTTCAATATCCAATCCGTTAAATAACAGTCCCGGCAAAATCGAACCCACAAAATTAATAACGGAATGCAAAACAACGGTTATCCATATTTTCCCCGTGCTGTAATATACATATGCCAAAATAGCGCCGAGCGCGAAAGCGTAAAAGAACTGAAAAAGATTCCCGTGCATCAGACCGAAAAACAGTCCCGACACAAAAACGCTTACCGCTCCCCCGTATTTTCTCGTACGGTCTATCAGAAGCTTGCGGAACAGTATTTCTTCTCCTATCGGAGCAATTATGACCGTGAATATAAATACAATCCACAGGTTTGTGCCGTCAATTACAGACAAAAGATTATTGCTGTAATCATATCCCGTTATCTCAGACAATAATAACATCAGGAAATTGCCGATATATGAACCTATATACCCGAAGCCGAAACAAATAATCAATACCACAACAAATTTCCCGACTCCGAACGAAGCGCGCTTTGGCGGCTCTGCCTTTTCTTTTCTGAGCACAAGCCAGAGCGCCGGCAGTCCGAACGCATATATAGGCAAAGTCGATACCGCGAGCATAAACCAGGTCTCTTTTGAAAGTTCAGGGAAAAGATACGCCGCCGCAAGCGCGATAATGTTTGCCGTAAGCAAGCTGACCACGCACAGAATCATATATCCGAATCCCACTG
>CASEEB010000333.1 GCA_949286815.1 uncultured Eubacteriales bacterium
ACAATTACGGTTACAAGCGCCGCTTTCTTCTGAGCCTTTGTTTTAACACCCTTTTTTATCACATAACCGCCGGCGAAATTCAGCAGGATGGAGGACATCATTATCAGAAGATAATAAATCCCACCCCACGCGTAGAAAAAAAGACTCGCGATAAGCAAAAAGGTGTTTTTAGCCAAAATTCTCGAATGCTCATCCCTGAATTTTATCACCGAGAACAGAAAATTCACGGCAATGACCACGGAAAAAAACACCCAGAGAAAAATCATGGAGCTGAAAAGCATATAGATCCTCCCAAGCGCTTTATAAACAAATTCGACAGATTTTTCTAAATCAGTCCTGGCACCTGTATATAAAGTATATCATTTGAGAGAATTTTTGTCAAGTATGTTTTGTGCAAACAGCAAAATAAATTGAAGTTAAATCTGCCGACTTTAGGGCATTCTTATAACGCTCAGCATTGTACCTCTCTGTCCTTTTGTATATCTGTGAGAATAGAACAAATCGTGCTCGCAACACGTACAGTGCCTCAGCGCCTCAATATTTTCGGCTTGAAGTCCGGCGTCGGTCAGTATCCGGCAATTGATTCCGGGCAAATCGCACATATATTTTTCCTCTCCCGCTTCTGACTCGCGTGAATTTCCGAAAAATTCCGCGTATTTATCCCCAAGCCTCGCGACAACCTCGTCAAACACATCCCTGCCCACCTCATAGCAGCAATTGTGAATGCACGGCCCGACAGCGGCATATATATCACACTCACTTGCGCCGTATTCCCCACGCAGTTTCTCAACGCAAACGGCGGCAATAGCCCCCGCCGTTCCTTTCCATCCCGCGTGAACGGCGCCTACGGCAATTATCCTGCCGTCTCTGTCCCTTGCCTCCATGAGTATCGGAACACAGTCGGCGCTTTTAACTCCCAAAACCACCAGAGGATCGTCGGTGACATATCCGTCGCCCTCACAGATATCGTAATTTTCATAATCTCTCTTAAAATACCCCAATCCCGCGTGTTTACGGTCAACCTTATGTACCACCGACGAATGTACCTGCGGCAGAGAAATCACATTACGGGGATCAAACCCGGCCTCTCTGCCGAAAATATTAAGGTTTTCAAATACTGTATCGTCTTTGTCTCCTCTGCCAAAGGCAAGATTGAGACTTTCGGTTGAGGAAAGCGTGCTCACGCCTCCGAGTCTTGTCGAAAAAGCATGAGGCGCCCGAAGTATTTCGGATTTAACAAACATCTTGCAATTGTCCTTTCTCCGTATCCAAATATAAATTTAGGGCAACAAGAAGCTATACATAAAACGTCTGTCTTCTCATTACCCAATATATGTTTTTTTAAATTCATCTGCCAGATGCTTTTGCCTCGCAATACGCGCATCTGTAAACCCTGTTTTCCGGGTCGGTGAGTTTGAAAATATGAGGAAGCTCCTGCTCCGTAGATGTAATACATCTGGGATTTTTGCAGAAAATCACATTGACAAGGCTGTCGGGCAGCGAAATACTTCTTTTTTCCACACGTTCCCCGCCCCTGATAATATTCACCGTCACACCGGGGTCTATGTATCCGAGTATATCCATATTTATCGGGATATCCGCGTCGATTTTGATTATGTCCTTTTTTCCCATTTTGACGCTCGTTACGTTTTTTATTATAGCGACCGAACAATCCAGGGAATCAAGCTTGAGCAGGTTGTATATATCCATTCCCCTGCCCGCGGTAATATGATCTATCACAATGCCGTTTTTGATGGAATCAATATTCAATTTTCAAGACCTCCTTTTCCGGTTGTTCACGGTTCAATTCCGAGCAGCTTCATAATAAGCGCCATTCTCATATATTTACCGTAAAGCACCTGTTTGAAATAGCACGCTCTCGGATCACTGTCAATCGCCACGGAAATCTCATTTACTCTCGGCAGAGGATGCAGAATCGACAGGTCGGCTCTCGCGCTCTTCAGCTTTTCCGGGGTCAGTATGTAGCTGTCTTTAAGTCTGAGGTAATCCTCCTCATTGAAAAATCTCTCTCTCTGAACACGCGTCATATACAAAATATCAAGTTCAGGCATTACTTCCTCAAGACCGGTCGTCTGTACATATTCAATTCCGTTTTTCTCTATAACGTCTTTTTTAATATAGCCCGGCAGATTAAGCTCTTCCGGAGAAATCAGTATAAACCGGTTTGCGCTGTATCTGGAAAGCGCCTGAATCAGCGAATGCACGGTTCTTCCGAACTTAAGGTCGCCGCAGAACCCCACAGTGAGATTGTTCAGTCTTCCCTTTTCCATAGATACCGTACAAATGTCCGCCAAGGTCTGCGTGGGGTGATTGTGTCCGCCGTCGCCCGCGTTAATCACGGGAATGGACGCGTTCATCGCCGCGACGAGCGGAGCTCCCTCCTTGGGATGTCTCATCGCGATAATATCGGCATAGCAGGACACGGTTTTGGCGGTATCCGCCACGCTTTCCCCCTTTGACGCCGAGCTTGAGTCAGCGCTTGAAACCGAAAGCACGTTTCCCCCCAGCTCATACATTGCCGCCTCAAAGCTCAGCCGTGTTCTGGTGGACGGCTCAAAAAACAAAGTAGCCAGTTTTTTTCCTTTGCACTTTTCCGAATACTTTCCGGGATTGCGCATTATATCTTTCGCGACAGCCACCATTTCTTCTATTTCATCGGTTGACAGGTCGCAGATATCAATAAGACTTCTTTTCATCGATTCCATTCCTCTTTCCCGAATCATTTCCGATTTTCAGACATTTCCGGACTTGATCCAGGACTCGTCCGACGGATTGTCTCTGAAGGCGATAAGCCGCTCGATATCCTCGGGTCTGATATATCCTTTTTCCGCGGCGACCCGAGAAATACAGTCAAAATTTGTAAGGCTTATATTTTTTACGTCCGCTTCCTTAAGTCTTTCTATACCTTTTTTCATCCCGTAGGTAAATATGCTTGCCACTCCGAGCACCTCCGCCTTTGCCTCACGCAACACATTTACCACTTCAATCACGGAGCCTCCGGTGGAAATCAGGTCCTCGATGACGACAACCTTCTGTCCCTGTTCAAGCTTTCCCTCAATCTGGTTTTTGCGGCCGTGATCCTTTGCCCCGGATCTCACATATCCCATAGGCATATCCAACAAATGCGCGGTAATAGCCGCGTGGGCGATTCCGGCGGTGGAGGTTCCCATCAAAACCTCAGCCTCAGGATAAAACTCCTTCACAACCCGCGCGAGAGAATTTTCAACGTCATTTCTCACTTTGGGAGAGGTAAGTGTAAGTCTGTTATCACAGTACACCGGGCTCTTTATGCCGCTTGCCCAGATAAAAGGCTCGTCCGGACGGAAAAACACCGCCTTAATCGACAAAAGGTCTTCCGCTATCAGCTTTTCTGTATTGTTCATTTAAATCTCCTAAACTCTTTTTCCCGAATAATTTTTTATATATTTTTCCGCTGCGTTTTTTATTGTAACTTTATTTATCCACAAACTCCGCGACGCATCTTCTGTACGCCTCTGCCGGATTTTCGGCGGCAGTTATAGGTCTGCCCACCACTATGTAATCCGAACCAAGCTCCTTTGCCCTTTTCGGAGTCGTCACTCTCTTCTGGTCGCCCATGTCTCCGCCCTCAAACCTCACTCCGGGCGTCACGGTCAGAAATCCTTTTCCGCAGACCGAATGTACTTTTTCAGCCTCAAGCGGAGAGCATACCACCCCGTCAAGTCCCGCGGTCTTGGCGCATAAGGCATAGTGCATTACGACCGTATCGATAGGTCTGTCTATCATCAGATCCGACGTCATTCTCTCCTGATTTGTCGATGTCAGCTGTGTTACCGCAATGAGCAGCGGTCTTGTGCCGTCCGGACGTGTCAGTCCCTCAAGCGCCGCTTCCATCATCGGAATCGTGCCGGCCGCGTGAAGATTGCACATATCGACGTCGAGCCGCGAGAGCACCGCCATCGCCTTTTTTACCGTATTCGGTATGTCGTGAAGCTTCAGGTCAAGAAAAATTTTGTGTCCCCTCGACTTAATCTCCCTGACAATATCCGGTCCCTCGGCGTAATACAGCTCCATGCCGATTTTGACAAAAAGACTGTCCTCATCAAACCTGTCAAGAAAATTTAAAACCTCGTCTTTTCCCGAAAAATCACACGCTATGATTACATCTTTTCCCATATCAATCCTCCGACCTTCGTATATTTTTATGTTTTTCTCCGATTATTCGTGGGCAATTCCCACAATCTCGGAAAGAGACTTTATATTGTACTTTTCCATAACGCCGGGCAAACTCTCAATTATTTTCTTGCAGGCATACGGGTCAACGAGATTTGCCGCGCCCACCTCGACCGCAGACGCCCCCGCCATCATAAATTCGAGAACATCCTCCGCCGACCTTACGCCACCCATTCCGACTACCGGAATTTTTACGGCGTCATATACCTGATATACCATTCTCAGCGCCACCGGCTTTATCGCGGGTCCCGAAAAACCGCCCATCCTGTTCGCGATTACGGGTTTTTTGGTTTTAAGGTCAATTCTCATACCCAACAGAGTGTTGACCAGACTGATACCGTCCGCGCCGGCAGCCTCACACGCCTTGGCGATTTCCGTGATATCGGTAACATTCGGTGAAAGCTTTACGATCACGGGCTTGCCCGTAACCTTCCTTACCGCGGAAGTTACTTTTGCCGCCGCCAAAGGGTCGGTTCCGAAACTCATGCCCCCTCCGTGAACATTCGGACAGGATATGTTGACCTCAAACCATCCTATCTGCTCCTCGGTGTCAAGCCTTTGACAGGTATACGCGTATTCCTCAACCGAAAATCCCGAAATATTTGCCATAACCGGCTTTTTGAACACTTCCTTAAGCTTCGGAATTTCATGCAGGAGCACATCCTCCACACCGGGATTCTGAAGCCCCACCGCGTTTATCATTCCTTCGGCACATTCGGCTATTCTCGGCGTGGGATTTCCGAATCTTTTTTCTTTGGTCGTACCCTTAAATGAAAAGCTGCCCAAAATGTTTATATCATAAAGTTCGGCGAACTCGTACCCGAACCCGAAAGTTCCGCTCGCCGGAATTACCGGATTGTCAAGCCTTATCCCGCAAAGTTCCGCGGATATGTCGGGCGCGCGGTCATTTTTCAAATCTCTTCCCATAGTATTTCCTCTCTCTGAAGCACCGGTCCGTCCTTGCAGATCCGCTTGTATCCCCCGACGGTTTTACATGAACATCCCATGCAGGCGCCGAATCCGCAGCCCATCCTTTCCTCAAAGCTGAACTGTCCGCTTCCGGTCGCCGTCCTGTTTATCGCCCTGAACATAGGCATAGGACCGCAGGTATAAAAATATGTATACTTTAACTCCTTCATGGCGTCGGTTACGAATCCCCGAATGCCCTCGCTGCCGTCCGCGGTAGTGATATAAACCCTCGGAGTCAGTTTTCTGAACTCATCCTCAAGAAAAATTTCTTCTTTTTTGTTAAATCCCAAAATCACCGAAACCTCCTTGCCCTCCGAAATAAGTCTTTTGCACAGATAATACAGAGGAGGTATACCGACCCCGCCGCCTATAAGCAGAGGACTCTCTCCGCTTTTTGAGGTATCGTAACCGTTTCCCAAGCCAACCAGAACATCAAGAGTCTCTCCCGGCGGCAGTGTTGACATTTTTTCGGTTCCCTCTCCCACGGTTTTGTATATGACAGTCAGCTTTCCGTCTTCGCGGTCACATACCGAAATGGGACGGCGAAGATAAAACCCGTCAAGCTTTATATCAATGAACTGCCCCGGATTATCCACCGCAGACACGTCGCCGACCAATACCATTTTATATACATCGGGCGCAATCTTTTGATTGCATTCAATTTTCAAAATACTTTCTTTCATCTTCCGCCTCTGTTTTCATTTGTCCGACAAATCCGAACGATATACCTCTCTGCCATCGCGAAAAGTCGCTATGCACCTGCCGTAAACCTCCATGCCCTCGAACGGGGTGCTTCTTCCTTTCGTATGAAACTTTTCGGGATCTACGCGATATTTTTCACCTGTTGACCATATGGAAAATCCGGGGTTTCCGTCAAGCCCGAACCGCTTTCTGGGATTGAGGCACATAAGTTCTATAAGCTTGTCCAGACTTATAACGCCTTTTTTTACCAACCCGGTGTACAGCACGGGAAATGCGGTTTCAAGCCCTACCACGCCCATAAGACTGCGTTCAAGTCCGCGACTTTTCTCTTCCCGTGAATGCGGCGCGTGGTCTGTCGCTATCATATCCACGGTTCCGTCAAGGATACCCTCTATAAGCGCCTCCCGGTCAGCCCGGTCACGCAGAGGAGGATTCATTTTGAATCTTCCGTCCTCCAAAAGGTCCCCGTCGTCAAGCAACAGATAATGCGGAGCTGTCTCGCAGGTCACATCGACCCCGGAAGCTTTTGCCTCGCGTATTATCCGAACCGACTCTTTTGCGGAGACATGGCATACGTGATAGCCGCAGCCTGTTTTAGCGGCAAGCCCAACATCTCTTTCAATCTGTTTCCACTCACTCTCGGAGCAAATACCTCTGTGAGCATGGGAGGCGGCATATTTGCCGTCGTGAATATATCCTCCGAAGAGCAGACTGTTGTCCTCACAGTGCGCGGCGATTATTTTTCCGAGCCTTTTGCCCTCTTTCATGGCTTCTTCCATTATCTCGCCGCTCTGAACTCCCTTTCCGTCGTCCGAGAAAGCGACAACATTCTCCGCCATGCCCTCCATATCCGAAAGACGCTCTCCCCTCTCCCCGACCGTAACGGCCCCATAAGGATGGACACCGATAACCGCCTTTTCTCTTATAGCGTCGAGCTGTACTTTCAGGTTCTCCGCGCTGTCGGGCACAGGGTCAAGATTCGGCATGGTGCATACGTCCGTAAACCCTCCGGCAGCCGCGGAAAGAGAGCCTGAGTAAATGTCCTCTTTGTAAAGATAACCCGGCTCTCTAAAATGCACATGCACATCACAGAAGCCGGGTAAAATCAGGCAATCATGTATACCGACACTGTCGTTACACTCTTTACCGCATAAAGAGATATCGGAAATTTCAGCGTCGTCGCCGACCAAAAAATTTCCGGAACTTACTTTTTTTCCGGTATAGTTCAACGAATTTTTCAAAATAAACGACATGTCGGCACTCCTGAATCAATTTATAATTTTAAATTTACAAGTATCTGTATATCTGTGTAATTATATCACATATTTATTGTTTTGTCAAGTTAATTTTAAGCCATAAATATTTTTGTT
>CASEEB010000334.1 GCA_949286815.1 uncultured Eubacteriales bacterium
TTACGCGTGTATCTATGCTCCCGCTCAGAAACGCAAGCTCGCAAAGTTCTCTGACCGACATTTCCACAGCGTCGGCAATCTGATTATACTTCATATATTGTATGCAATGTCCTTTTATATGAAAATTATTTAAATCCGTCTTCATTATATCACTTTTCGGCATTTAATGTCAACCCATTCTTTAACAATAAAATTACCATAAATTTAGGGGTTACATTTTTGCCTCAAGAGTATTATAATATTAGTATGATAAAAGAGTGAAAAATCAAATCGATCCGTAACATTTGATTGGCACAAGCACATTAAATCCGACTTTATTCGCTGAATATCCCGAATTTTTAAATGTGCATCTCAAAGCATAAATTTACAAGAAAGGCATGGAGACTATTATGGAACTGATTCATATCAGCGCAAGAAAGCTCAAAGTAATGCTTTCATCGAAGGATATGGAAGAACTCAGATTATATCCGGGATTGGACTGTTCAAACAGCGCGTCCAGAAAAGCTATCCGGCATGTTCTCAACGAGGTCATGGAACGCACGGGATTTGACACGACCGGAGACGGTATTTTTATTCAGCTTTTCTCTTCACCCAAAGGAGGCTGCGAAATGTTTATAACCAAAGAATCAACAATAAAAAACGAAGAAGGCGAGCAGGACGAAAGCAAGAGCCTTGACTACGGATTTCAAAACAATTCATATAATGAAGACAAAGACATACATACCTCGAATCAGAAAATGAATCTGACCGTCTCGGACAACACACGCTATCCGGGTTTGAGAAACGACCATTCGCGTCTTGCGTTCTCCTTTGAAAAGCTGTCATATCTTACCGAGGTATGCCACAGGCTCTTCGAATCCGGATTTTCCGAAGAAAGCTACGCGTATACCGACGACCTGGGGAATTTTTACCTCATTCTCTGCAACATAGGTATATCCGCATACGCAAGACTCGACAGACTCACTTTCATTCTTGAATACGGCAACCGCGAAAACACGGAAAATTTGCTTATGTACATATGCGAGCACGGAAAACCGATATGCGAGAGAAACGCGGTTCAGACATTGGCAACCCTTTAAATTAAACAAATTACATTTTATTTTAAAATAAAAAACAAAAAATCTCCCGATACTTGATTTCGGGAGCTTTTTTTGGTATAATTATAATATAATGACCTATATATGGAGGATAATAGTTTGTCTGAACTTGATTTACTGAAAGAAAAATGTGAAAACTGCACCTCCTGCCCGCTGGGACAGACCCGCACAAACTGTGTCTTCGGAACCGGAAGTACAGACGCGAAACTTATGTTTATAGGCGAAGCGCCCGGGGAAATGGAGGATTTGTCGGGAGTACCTTTTGTCGGCAGGGCCGGACAGTTGTTTGACAAATACCTTTACGCGGCAGATATAAAACGAGAGGACGTATACATTGCCAACATACTGAAATGCCGACCGCCCCAAAACCGCGATCCCCTTCCCGCCGAGGAGGACGCCTGCATAGGATTTCTGAGAGAACAGGTCAAAATAATAAATCCGAAAATAATCGTTTGCCTGGGAAGAATTTCAGCCATGAGACTTATCAAGCCGGATTTCAAAATCACAAAGGAACACGGGCAGTGGTTTAAAAAGGGCGATTACTTTATGACCGCCGTATATCACCCCGCCGCATTGCTCAGAGACCCGAGAAAAAAAGGCGATATGCTTGAAGATATGAAATCGGTAAAGGCAAAGCTTGACGAGACCTGATTTTACATATTCACCTCGATTAAACAAAAGTCAAATATAATTTTCCACAGACAGAGAGAGGATTTTGGTCTGCAATGAACATCAGCGCCCTTAACACCGTTATAGCAACCCTTTTTATATTAATGGTATGCGGCTTTATATGCCGTAAGGCAAGAATAATAGACGACGCGGCGTCCAAAAAAATGTCCGAGCTCATTCTGAAAATAGGACAGCCGGCAATGATTATCTCCGCCATTTCAGGCGCGGAGTACTCAAATGAAAATCTCAAAAGCGCGGGAATCATAGTAATTCTCGGATTTATTACCTATGCGGTTACGGCGCTTCTGGCGTTCTTTATATGCAAACCGCTTAAAAACCCCGACGAACGCAAAATCACCGAATTTTCACTGATATTCAACAACTGCGCCTTTATCGGATTTCCCATTTTTGAAGCGCTGCTTCCCGAAAACGGACTTTTTCTGGCGTCATTTTATATAATCAGTTTCAATATTTCAATGTGGACATGGGGAATCGTCATTCTCGCGCGTCAAAGAGACGACATTAAACTCACAGTAAAAAAGGCGTTTCTGAATTTTGGAACCGTTCCCTGCGTTATCGGAATATTTATATATCTGCT
>CASEEB010000335.1 GCA_949286815.1 uncultured Eubacteriales bacterium
TGCCTTCTTCAAGAATTCTCGCCGCCTCTTCCTCAGCCGACCCTATTTCAGCTTCTCCGACTTTTTTTCTTATCAGAAAACCGATAAAAGCGCCCAAGGCAAGGCAGACTATACCTATGCCTATGCTCAGAAATATAACATATATCGGTTCCATAGCACCTTATTACACCTCCTTTATTATTAATTGAATATGTAAAAATAAATAACCGTACCGCGATTTTGCACATTTACGTACATCGCGATACATATTTTATTATACAAAAAAAGCAGGCGTTTGTCAATAGTTTTTTTACTTCCATTGTACAAACACCCGTTTTTTTTATAATTTTTTCAAATTTTATTCATTATTTAAAGCGTAGCAAGAAATGCGGAAGCTTGCTTACAAACATTCTTGAGAACGCTTGCGCCAAGCGCGTAGGAGCGATAGCTCCACCGGGTTTCGGCGGGAGCTTAAACTGACGCTGAAAATCGGATATGGAACCCGTCGCCTAAGAGGCGGGGACATATGCGCTACGTCATATGTGTATGGGCAAAAGCAACTTCCGGAATCATTTTCCGGCAACGCTGATATCCCTGATAAAAACATCGGGCGAGCCGAATACGCAAAAGTCATCCGGTATCTGCCATTTTACGGTATCGGACAGAGAATCAATATTTTTCAGCAGATCATAAAAATTGCCGGCTATTGTAAACGACTTTATCGCCTCGCACTTCTTTCCGTCCCTTATCCTGAAACCGGCGCTCTCTATTGAAAAATCTCCCGTAACCGGGTCGGCTCCCGCGTGAAGCCCCTTGACCTCGGTTATATAAATACCGTCCTTCGCCATCACGAACAAATCTTCTGTGCTGTTGTCCCCGGCGCATATGCTGAAATTATAGGGAGAAATGGTTACCTGCCCCGAATATCCGCTTCTCTGACCGTTTCCCGTTGTTGTTTTACCCGCCTTTTTGGCGTTTGTCAGGTCGTAAAGCAAAGTTTTAAGCACTCCGTTTTCAATTACCGTTTTCTTATATGTGGCTACGCCCTCTCCGTCAAAAGGAGCCTTAAGCGGCGCTTCCTCTCTCATCGGGTCGTCCGTAACCGTGACGCACGGAGCCGCGACAACCTCTCCTTCTTTGTCCGCCAGAAGCGAAAGTCCCAAAAGCGCCTGTTTGGCGGAAAACACAGGCGAAAAAGCAGACAGAATAGAGCTCATTTGACGCCCGTCTATAATCACATTGTACTTTCCGGAGTCTATTTCGACAGCTCCCAGCTTCTCCAAAGTTCTTTTTACCGCGAGAGCCGGAAGCGCTTCAACTTCTTTTCCCTCAAGACCGAGCGCGAACTCAAAATGTGACTGCGCCTCATCGTTTTTGTTTACGACCGGATAAGTATAGCATCCGGTCATTCCCACCCGGTTTGACAGCTCAAGCCCGTAAGAATTGTACAAATATACCTCCGACGTAACATATACGGCCGCCGACTGAGTTCCCTCGGTCACACTCGGGTCGGTTTCATACACACGGTTCTGCAAATCAAGCGCGCAGGCCTTTATCATCGCGGGATCAACGTCCGTATCGCCCAAAGACGAAGGATTTTCGGAATATGACTCCGACCCTTTGAAAATAAATACTTCATCGTCATTCTCAATAGCCGCCGCGTTTTCCGCCGCCCTGCGCACAAGCGCGCAAAGCTCGCTTTCCTCAATCAGACTGCCCGAGGCATATCCCATGTGACCGTTCACAATACACCGAAAGCTGACCCCGCCGCTCATTCCGGAGCTGAAGCCGCTCAACTCTCTTTTAAGAGTTTCCGCGCTCATGTTCTCATTTTGAGAACAATAAATCTCGTACTCATCTATTCCCGCATCCTTTGCCGCGGCAGACATGATTTCCTTTATTCTTTTATAATCCATACCAAAATCTCCTTATCAGTATATTCCCGGAAAAAAATCAGACTCATTATCTGCCGCCGACCGTTATTTTGGATACCCTTATAAGCGGCTGACCGACGTCGGTCGGAACGCTTCCGCTTGAAGACCCGCACATTCCCTGACCGGTTGCCATGTTCTGACCTACCATATCTATATCCATGAGTATCTGAGAGCCGGTTCCTATAAGCGAAGCTCCTCTTACCGGCTCGCATATTTTACCGTTTCTAACAATATAACCCTCGCTTACCGCGAAATTGAAAGCTCCGGTCAGGGGATTTACCGAGCCGCCGCCCATTTTTCTGGCATAAAGTCCGTACTCAATGGAAGAAATAATATCCTCGTTTTTGTCGGGTCCGTTCGCGATATAAGTGTTGGTCATCCTCGACGTGGGCTCGTACAGATAACTTTCTCTGCGCGAGTTTCCGGTAACCGGCATGTTCATTCTCCTTGAACCGAGACGGTCTATCATGTAATTTTTGAGAATTCCGTTTTCAATGAGTATATTTTTCTGAGTGGGATTGCCCTCGTCGTCTATATTGACCGAGCCCCACGCCCCCGGAACTGTCCCGTCATCAATCGCCGTTACCTTTTCGTTTGCGATCTTCTGACCGAGCTTTCCCGCCATCTGCGACGTTCCGGTGCCGACCGCCGTCGCCTCAAGCGAATGTCCGCAAGCCTCATGGAATATAACTCCGCCGAATCCGTTTTCGATGGCGACGGTCATCTGCCCCGCGGGACAATATTCCGCCCTCAGGTTTACCATCGCCTCGCTCGCGGCTCTTCTTCCTATATCCGCGGGCTTTATTTCATCAAACATTTCAAGCCCCATTCCTCTTCCGGGTCCTTCAAATCCCGACTGGTTTTCGCCTCCGTCCGACGCCACGGCGCTCACTGCCATTCTGGTTCTCACATGACGGTCTGTAGTGTAAAGTCCCTCGGTGTTCGCTACAAGTATGGTGTGGTCAACCGACATCAGTCTTCCGGTAACCTGTCTTATTTTCTCGTCAAATTCCTTTGCCGCAAAGCAGGCTTCCTTTAAAAGGTCTGTCCTCGTCTTCATCAAAGCGCTGCCCGGAAGTATCTTTACGGGATGAATATTGGGAAATATGCGCTCGGTAAGATGAATTTCCCGTTCCGCGCGATGTTCCCCGATTGCCTGCGCGACCGAAAGGGCACACCTGACCAATCCGTCCTCGGAGAAATCGGTCGTAGTCGCATATACCGTTCTCGTACCCAAAAAAGCGCGTATGCCCACTCCCGAAAGCACATTGTCAGTCACAGAGTCAATCTTTCCGTCCAAAAACAGTACGCTGTTGTTTCTGGTCTTTTCCGCGTAAATCTCCGCAAAGTCCGCGCCGGTGGACATGGCGGCGGAAAGCACCTTTTCGGATATGAATTGTGTTATCATATTTAATCCTCCCATACAGCCTTCGGCTGCTCAAATAGATGATAAATTTCAGCAAGAAAATTTTTGCGTGAAACCTGCCGAACGCAGGTTTAATTTGATTTGATTTTCACGCCAATCTCTCTGATTTTCATTTTATTATATATTTATTCACGCCTTTTTGGTTTATGAACCGATGTTATTTTCTCTCTTTACCACGTCAATCACATCAAGCAAAGACTTACAAGTCGCCAATGTAAGTTTCTCTGTCTCCTCATTCGGCGCCTGACTGTCTATCACCATGACAGGAATCATTCCCGCCTTGTGAGCCGCTCGCAGACCGTTGTATGAATCCTCGACAACCATGCAATACTCCGCCCGCGCTCCGAGTCTTTTTGCCGCTTCTATAAAAATATCGGGGGCAGGCTTTCCCTTTTTCACCATTTCCGAAGTTACAACAGCCGACATATATTTGTCTATTCCGGTCAGCGCAAGGTTTCTCCCGGTTATATACATCGGAGTAGAGGTGGCAAGCGCGCACGGAATCCCCTGCGCCCTCATAAAGTCAAGCAATTCCATACACCCCTCCTTTACGGGAACAGAGTCCTTTACAAGTTCGGTAAAGCAGTGCATCCTTTCATCAAAAAATTTGTCAAAATTATATTCAGTCCCGTATTTTTCCTCAAAAAGAATGCGGATGGTTTCCCTGCTCCTGCCGACAATATTCACATAGATATCCTCCGCTCCGTCAAGCCCCCATCTGTCACTTGTAATTATCCATGATTCCTTAAATATTCTCTCTGTATCGAGCAGTGTTCCGTCCATGTCAAAAATAGCGTATTTTATCATTCCTCTTCCTCTTCAATCCGGATTTCTTTCTCCCAAAAAAATATGATACTTATTATAAAAACTTTCAAAACATCCGCTGTCCAGCGCCTCTCTGATTTTGCGGGTCAAATTATTGTAAAAATAAAGATTGTGCACCACAGCAAGCCTCATGCCGAGCGATTCCTTGGCTTTTATCAGATGTCTGATATAAGCGCGGCTGTAATTCCGGCACGCGGGGCAGCCGCATGACCCGGAAATCGGTCTTGGGTCTTTGGCGTACTTTTCATTGAGTAGATTGATTTTTCCCTCCCAGGTAAAAAGATTTCCGTGTCTTGCGTTGCGGGACGGCATCACACAGTCAAAAAAGTCAACTCCAAAATGAACCGCTTCCAATATATTGCAAGGAGTGCCCACCCCCATAAGATATCTCGGTTTATCCGCAGGCATCCACGGCTCGACAGCGTCAATGATTCGATACATTTCCTCAGTAGGTTCACCGACGGCAAGACCTCCGATAGCATATCCGTCACAGTCCAATTCCGCGATCTTCTTCATATGATCAACTCTTATGTCTTCATATGTTCCTCCCTGATTGATACCGAAAAGCAGCTGAGAACGGTTTATGGTCTCTTCAAGCCGATTCAGCCTTGCAAGCTCCGCCTTACAGCGTATGAGCCACCGGTATGTTCTCTCCGTCGAATTTCTGACATAATCATA
>CASEEB010000336.1 GCA_949286815.1 uncultured Eubacteriales bacterium
AAGCCCGCCGTCGTTATAAAGCTTCGCGACTGCCGATTTGAACGAAGCATACAGCATATTTGAGGCAAAAGAAACATCCTGCACAAGCTCGTTTGCCTTTGACCACTCTACAAATACCCAGGATTTCAGTGACTCAAGCAAACCGTATTCGTTTTCAAACTGCCTGAAATAGTCAAGTAAGCCGTATACCCTGTCCTTGGCGTTTGCAATCAGCGCTTTGTCCGAGCATCTCTCGTAATAATTTTCAAGCTCAAGGACATACCACATCGCCCAGTTCGGTATAAATACCCCGTCGTTATGGTCTGACGGATAGCACATGGGAAGCATACCGTCTGGCAAAAACTCAAATTTTTCGGGCATAAGAAAATTTTCAAGGAACGCCTTCTCGACCTCGCTCTTTCCGGTAAGCGCATACTCAACTTTTGAGGTAAAATATGAGTCGCACAGCCATCCCGCTCTCTCCCTTGAAGGACAGTCCATATAAATATCTACCGCGTTTGAGCAAAAGGTCTCCACAGCGGCATCGTAAATTTTTCTCATCTGCGCGTCATCGCCGACAAATTCCGAAATTATCCGGCTTTGAGGAAACGCTATTTTTATCAGCTTGAAATTTTTGACTTTAACTCCGGCATCCTTTGCGACAATGCGCACATATTTCATAACATACGGCTCGGCGCCCGAAAATTTATAAACTCCCTTTGCCGCCCTGACAGCCACAATGGAGGACGTCCCCAGTCTGAAACAGTCGATGTTATTTTTATGCATTATCTCGTCGAAAAGCAGAAATAACGTCCCGTTCTCCTCAAATTCAAGTTCCAATTCAAAAATTCCGGTATAGTTTTTGCCCATGTCAACATCAACATAGCTGTCACAATTGACTCTGATTTCATCTGTTCCGAGATCACACTCCGACGGAGACGAAAAATCCATTTTCCCGACCTCTATATGCGAAGCATACTCAAGTTCGGAAAGCTTATATCCCTTGAATGCCTCATAAATATCGGATATCTCACGGGAATTGTAATAACTCTGCTTTTCCGAGTATGAGACCTTTCCGCTCTGTATACACCTGAGCGGACGTATTCTCTCATAATCTCCGTAAGGAATGTCGCGGTATATGTAGTTTTTATCACCCACACACTCCAACTGAATCTGATTTCCGCCCTTGCCGTATTCCGCTGAAAACGCGTTTTCATCCAATTCATAAGACTCCGTAAAAGTCCTTTGGAAAGAATATCTCTGAACCCGCTGTATTCTCTCTTTCATCTCATATCCGGAAAAACCGGTCTCATTTTCGGAGGTATGCGCCAGCACCTTGTCCCCGGAAACAATTTCCGCGCACAAAAACGACGGCTGGTCAAGATAGGAAAACGAATTTACATTGTATCCCGCAACCCTTACCGCCACAATATTTTTTCCGTCACGCAGATATTTTCCGAGCGAAATTCCGTCAACCCTGTAATAACCGTGAGCGGTCCTTGCGGGACCGTGCGCGACAAATTCACCGTTCACAAGAATTATGTACGAACAGGACGCGGCGGCGCAAAGCACAACATCCTCAAGACCGCCTTCAATTTCCGCGGTGAAATCAACAGTGAGATTCATCTCTCTTTCTCTGCCCGCTGCCCAAACCGCGACGGCTTTTTTAAATCTGTAATCATGTGTTTCCATAGTTTTTGTCCTTTCAGAACATTTTAATATATTTCAATTAACGCGACTCCGTACGCGCTCATATTGAGAAGCAGTCTTTTTTTAAGTCCCGAGAGCGGGACAGAATCACAAAGCTCAAGATTTTTCACACCGTCTGTCAGATAAATGTCCGCCGTATAAGCATTTTCCGGAAGCATGTCAAGCCGCAGATCCACCATTCCGCACCCGTCAAAGGAAGCGAGCATTACATACCCCTTCCCCCTGTCGTCCAATGCCGCGCACGCGTATATCCCGGTGTGGAGCATACCGTCATACTGCTCACTTACACAAGCCACTTGATTTTCCGCGCGGTATAACTTTCCGTATGCCTTAAAGCTGTAAAAGGTTTTGGACGGATTGCCGTATCTGTCGCAGATGCCGCACCAACGGGAGATTGAC
>CASEEB010000337.1 GCA_949286815.1 uncultured Eubacteriales bacterium
GGAGAATTCACCATCATAATGATACTTACCACGCAAAATCGCTTCAAGTCTTACGCAAAGCTTAATAATAACAATCTCAAAATTGCCTTTTAAAATTTCATTTTTGAAGTATGCCTCATCCAAATCGTTTGTTACTCTCTCCATCTCAAATTTAAGAGCGCAATCGCCAAGGATTTGCTTTTTGCAAGCAGCGATAAAAGCAATTCTGCCTTTATAATCGCTACCAAAAGAATGTATTTCCCTATGTTTCATATATTTTTCATTGTTCTTAGCGCCTTCAGGATATGTAATGTTTCCGATTTGTTCAAGACGATAGTTTAAAATTTTGCTACACGAAACAACATCTCTCGCGAGAACAAATGTAATAAGTTCCTTGTCACCATTGTCAACAGCGTATTCAAACAAATCACGCCAATTATCATTGGAAAGATATTTAATGGCGCTTTCAATTACAGCACCTTGAAGCTCATATGTTGTTACAGGATAAGTTTCAATTGCTTTTTTGATGAGCTTATAATCATTGGTAGCGAGGATTTCGTCAATGCAAAGAACACCGCAATGTATAGCGGATTGTACGGCAAGCTCGTCCTCACTTACATTTATGTCTTTTCTAAGCTTTGCAACTCTAATTTCATCGGCATTGGCAACATATCTGTTTTCAGATATAATGGGTAACGTGATTGAATTGATTTTGTTCAGTTTTTCCACCATTTCGATATCGCCGTTGTTCAAAGCCAACTCAAAGGTTCTTTTCGCAATTATTATGATGCCGAAAAGCTCTTCTCTATATTCGCTACCAAGGTTAACTTCTCGACTGCGATAAATATCTCTTTTGCATTGCTGAGATGCCCACTCATTCGTTTGTGTAGCTACTGCAATAAGTTTTTCCAATTTATGGGAATTGTTTGTTTCATAACAAATATTAATTAAGTGAGGAATCACCAAATACCACACGTTTTTACTACTTTGTTTGTATTCGTGTTCATCATTAAGTGGTTCAAGCAGATAGTCGAAGGTGGAGTTTGACACTCTGGGATCATCGACAATAAGATGCAAAATATCATCCGTGATGATAGGCATCGAAGTCCTTAAATGCTGCGGAACAATATCTCTATCACTTACATGAACAAGTTTCTTTATATGAAGAGCAGTAAGCTTTTCGATGTTGTTTGAAAGTAAAGCCATTCGTATATCATCTATGGTAGAAAAACGCAAATTTTTGCATGTATTATAGACATTCACGCTTTCGTATTGCAAAACATAATCAGCAAGTGTTTTCCCATTTTCATCCTTAGCATTGGGGTTGATTCCGTTTAACAATGAAATATCATCATTTTGGGCACACCACTCCATTTTTGAAATGAAAACAATTTCTTTTTCTGGAGCCTTACCCGTCATAAGATAATCAATGCTTACATCAAACAATTCCGCAAGTGCGGGAAAGAACTCCACACTCGGAAAAGCATCATCCTTTTCCCACTTACTAACAGCCTTGTCGCTTACTTGCAATTTTTCGGCAAGCTCCACTTGTGTCCATCCTTTTTCTTTTCTAAGAGTGGCAATAGCTTTTCCTATGCTATGTTTTTTATCAAACAGTTCCATAGTATCCTCCTGTGTTTTGTTGATATAATTCTATCACAAGTTCGAAAAAATGTAAACCTACATCTCGTTGATGTGGGCTTTTTCTATTTTTGAATAAACACAATACAATTCTACTTCTGGCAGAATTGTATCATATATTGCGAAAAATGTCAACAAAATCCGCTATGATGAAAAAAGTTTATCAAATTTGAGATTGCCGTTTTTTCAAAAACCCGTGCCAATTCGTGAAACAACATAACGGAGTTTTAGACCGATTGTGTCAAACAAAATATTATTTACAAAAAACAAAAAAATTATTCAAAAATTTATGTACTAAAATGATATGAACCCAAAAGGATAGGAAGTTCATCTTATTTTTATATATTCAGCTATTGTTTTCCGCAAGTTTATTTACAAACTCGGTTATTTCGTTGCCCACCGAGGTGACCTCTGCTTCAAATTCTTTAGCCGTCATCCGAAGGATGCCCGAATGTACGGCGGAAAATTGCAGAAGGCGGTCTGATGTCACGACCCGTATATTATAATCGGGTCCCAATTCATGCATCATTTTTTCAATAAAAGTGTCCGCGGTCTGGTCCTGCTTGGTAAAAACAACCCGATAGCCGTCTTTGCGGAAATCTGAGCCCTGACCGTCCTTTACGAGATACGCGTCAAACACAAGGACAAGCTCTGTTTTTGTATAAGCCACATAGCTGCTTAAAATGTCCATCAGGGTTTCCCGCGCTTTTTCAAGGCTGAATTTAGCGATGTCACTTAAGGATTCCCAAGAGTGAATGACATTATATCCGTCGACGATAAGCATTCGGTTTTGAGTATTGCGGCGGTTTTTATCCGATTTTTTGTCTTTTTCGGCGGAAATCACTTTGGGTTCACTGTATTTTCTGCGCTTAATTGGTCCGAATTCCCTCAGCATAATTGTTTCAAGCTCTTTGTCATCAAGATGATATCTGTTTTTGAGTCTATTAAGGTTAGGAATGATAGCCTCGGCTAAAGAGTCGAACGGTACCTGATAATCAATATGCTTGTATTTGTCCACATCTTTCCACGTCACGGTAAACCCGGCCCCGTGAGCGCAGAACACCGAGTGCGGTGTGTCAGTGACATCGGCTTCCGGGTTATATCCAATAGAATTTACAATTTCATTCTGATTGTGGCAGGGCTCATATCCGTCAATTGTGCAGGACATTTTGCCTCGTCCTGAGGTATATGAGACAAGCTCTCGTGTGTATCCTTGCAAGTTTGCGACCGGAGCCCTGCCGCACAGTATGGTAATTTCGCTGTCTGTGGATTCGGTTTCAAATTCGGCGGCTTTCATCTGCAGGTCTGACATGGTGCGTCCCAAGGAGGAGTTCGGAACCTGAATTCTGAATTTATAGTATGGTTCCAACAACACGCAGCCTGCCTTCATAAGGCCCTGACGCACCGCGCGCAGGGTCGCTTCCCGGAAATCGCCGCCTTCGGTGTGCTTGGGATGAGACCGTTCAGCCACCAAGGTTATTTTTGTATCGGTCAATTCCGCGCCGGTCAGAATCCCACGGTGCTTTTTTTCGTATAAAACCGACATTATCTGTCTTTGCCAATTGGTATCCGGGATGTATTCCGAAAATCTGGTGTCGAAAACAAGTCCCGTGCCCTTGGGTTGCGGCTCAAGTAAAAGCTGTACTTCCGCATAGTGTCGAAGCGGTTCGTAGTGACCTATCCCCAGGGCTTTTTTGGCGATTTTTTCTTTGTACAGAATTTGCCCGGCGTCTATTTCACAGCTTATCGCAAATCGTTCCGATATCATTCTCTTCAACAGGTCTGTCTGCATGTCTCCCATAAGCCCGGCTTCAACCTGTCTTAGTTCCTCGTTCCAATACAGATGCAGGGACGGTTCTTCCTCTTCAAGTTCTTTAAGCTTCGGAAAATATACTATCGGGTCACATTCGGGCGGAAGCTTTATGCGATATGACAGTACCGGTTCTATGACAGGCTTTTGCGAGTTGCTTTCTTCTCCCAGACCTTGTCCTATATAAGTCGAGGAAAGACCGCCGACGGCGCAGATCTCTCCCGCCGATACCGAATCAACCTGTTTGTATTTTTCACCCGAATACAGTCTTATTAAACTTACCTTTTCGGTGTGTTCCTTTCTGTCTGCGGACCTGTAATGAAGCTCGTCCCGTACCGAAAGACTGCCGCTCATGATTTTCATATATGTCAGACGTAACGCGCCGGCATTTGATATCTTGTAGACCTTAGCGCCGAATTTTTCGCCTTCATAAATCGGTGTAAGCGTATATTTGTCAATCGTATCGATTAAAAAATCAATGCCGGTCATTTTCAGCGCCGACCCGTACAGACAGGGAAATAATTTCCGTGTTCCGATAAGTTTTGCAATTTCGTTTTCTTGAATCGGTTCTGACGAAAGAAAGCTTTCAAAAAAGTCCTCGTTTAAAAGCGCCAGTTTTTCGTCCAAGTCATGCTTCGGCTGGTTTTCTTTAAACGCGACGCACAAAGGGGAAAGCAGGCTGCGTATTTGCGATTCCAATTCTTCTTCCGATTTTGTTGTTATGTCGGTTTTGTTGATAAAAATGAATACGGGTACTTCGTAGTGCTCAAGCAGCGTCCAAAGGGTACGGGTGTGGTTTTGCACGCCGTCCGTACCGCTTACTACCAGAATGGCATAGTCAAGCAGAGACAATGTGCGTTCGGCTTCGGTCGAGAAGTCCTCGTGACCCGGTGTGTCAAGCAGTATGAAATCGCAGTTTGAAGTTGAAAAACGAGCCTGTTTTGAAAAAAC
>CASEEB010000338.1 GCA_949286815.1 uncultured Eubacteriales bacterium
ATTTCGGGGGTAATCGCATTGCGAGAGCGGTTCTGCGGTGCCTTGGTTTTTATCTGACGGATATGCAGCTGTCAGGTCTGATGAAAGCGCGGAAAAATTCCATATCTGTAATATAATAATAATAACGGAGAGGAAGGAAAATTAATGACAAAAAACAGTTACGGCAGTCTTGAAACCGGAACAAAAAACGAGCAGAAATTGCGTATGACAGGACAGACGGGCAATAATGAAAGCGTAAAGAAAGAGGCTTTCGGAAACGGTGCCCGGAAAAACAATCAGAGTACAAACAGAAAGCCGGGAGGCATAAGAAAAAAAGTTCCGCAATCTCAGGATGTTTCGTTTGGGGAAGAAGACACGGAGAAACCCGACACGTCTCGTAAAGGGCAGACGGCAAGCAAATCCGCAAAAGCCTCGAAAAATGCCAAAATCGTGTCGGCGGAAAAGGAAAAAAATCCGGACGTAAATAAGCGGGAGGCGAAAAAATCTCAGCGATCCGAAAATTCCGGAAAAAAGTCAAAGCTCAGTGAATCACGCCTGAAATTGAGTGCTGCGGATCAGGTTCAGTCCCCGGGTGAGAATATTACTATGGGAAAACCCGGAAAGAATCAGAAACGTTCGTCGGGTAAGGGAGCGGGCTCCGGTTCAGACGGCGGAGCAAAAACAAATTCCAAAATCAGAATAATACCGCTCGGAGGCCTGAATGAAGTCGGAAAAAACATGACGGTCGTCGAGTTTGAAAACGATATTATAGTAATCGACTGCGGACTCGGATTTCCCGATGAGGATATGCCCGGTGTTGACCTTGTCATTCCGGACATTACTTACCTTGAGGCCAATGTTGACCGTATCAGGGGAATAGTGCTTACACACGGGCATGAGGACCATATAGGGGCAATCCCTTATGTATTGAGAACCGTCAATGTTCCGATATACGGAACCAAGCTTACGTTGGGAATAGTGAGAAATAAGCTGAAGGAATTTTCGCTTCCCGGAACACCCAAGCTTGTCTGTGTGGCCGCCGGAGATACCGTCAGATTGGGAAAGCTTTCGGTGGAATTTATTCATGTAAATCACTCGATAGCGGACGCCTGCGCTCTGGCGATAAAGACCCCCTTGGGAACGCTTGTGCATTCCGGGGATTTTAAACTTGATCTTACTCCGATTGACGGTGAGGTTATGGATATCGCGAGATTCGGAGAGTTGGGTAAAGAGGGAGTGTTGCTGCTCATGTGTGAATCCACAAACGCGGAGCGTCCCGGCAATACCCCGTCGGAAAGAAAGGTCGGCTCATCCCTTGAATACATTTTCACGGTAAATGAGGAGAAGCGCATAGTCATAGCCACGTTTTCCTCAAACGTACATCGTGTTCAGCAGATAATAAATATATCCGCAAATCACGGACGAAAGGTGGCTATCACCGGGCGAAGCATGCTCAATATTATAGGGGCGGCGGTGGAGCTTGGTTATATGCATGTTCCGCAGGGAGTTCTCATTGATATATCCGAAATAAAAAAATACAGGCCGGAAGAATTGACGTTGGTAACAACCGGAAGTCAGGGGGAGCCTATGTCGGCACTTTACAGAATGGCTTTCGGAGAGCATCGCGACGTAACGTTGGTAGCGAATGACCTTGTGGTTCTTTCTTCAAGCGCGATTCCGGGAAATGAAAAGCTGGTCGGCAGGATAGTCAACGAGCTGTGCAAAATCGGAGTAAAGGTGATACACGACGCGGCGGTCGCGGTTCATGTTTCCGGACATGCCTGTCAGGAAGAACTGAAGCTTATGCAGGCGTTGACAAAGCCGAGGTACTTTATGCCGGTCCACGGCGAATACAAGCATATGTCCGCCAATCGGGACCTTGCGCTGTACATGGGAATGAATCCCGCCGATATTTTTATCTCCGATATCGGAAAGGTGCTTGAAATAGACAGAAACGGCGCAAGATTTAACGGAACCGTCACTGCCGGAAGAGTGCTTGTCGACGGATACGGTGTCGGAGACGTAGGCAATATCGTGCTTCGGGACAGAAGACTGCTTTCTCAGGACGGGCTGATTGTCGTGGTTGCGACGGTAAGCGCCGAAGACGGAGACATTCTTTCGGGACCGGATATAGTGTCAAGAGGATTTGTATACGTCAGGGAGTCCGAAGACCTTATGGAGGAAATGAGGAAAATCGCGCTTAAGTCTATTTCGGATTGTCTTGAGAAATGCGACAGCGCCGATTGGTTTCAGATAAAAGGCAGAGTAAAGGACGATCTGGCGAAGTTTATCCTCGGAAAGACCAAACGGAAGCCCATGATAATTCCTATGATTATGAATATATGATTTATGATTATGGTGAAATAAGTATATTGCGGGTTTTATGGCTCCGGAAAATTGTATAAAATAACGCAATATAGAAAAATTTTCTTCTTATTCATACTGTATTCAATAAGCCGTCACTTAGTGACTATATAATATTACAATGCCTATGTTAAGCTTGCGGAAATACGCAATGGCCTAAACAAAAATATTTTTCACGGTGCGAAGAAGTAGGGCAAAGGTTTTTAAAGCTCCGAGCAGAGTCTGTTTGTGTTACTTATTCGCCGCAAATTGTAAAGAAAGGTATGTAAATCGAAATGGGAAAAGGCAATAGAAACAAGCAGAACAGAGCTCAGGAAAGAATGGATAATCCGGATAAATATCTTGAGCAAAGACGCGCGCGGGAAAAAGCCAAAAAAACAAAGGGAGGGCTTGGAATTACCATAGCGTGTATTGTGCTCGCGGTAATTATTGTCAGCGCTATCGTATTAAGCGCGCTGAGCTCTCAGGGAGTGTTCCTCAGAATGACGGACGCGATTTATACTGAGAACTTTGAAGTTGATTCCGCTATGATGAATTTTTTCTTCAACGACTATCTTATGAACTGGTACCAGCAGTACTCGGCTTATCTGCAGCTTGGATATATCAGTGTCAGTTTCACGCAGAATCTGAAAAACCAGACATACGGATCCGGAAGTGAAGCGTATCTGTTCGGAAGCTTCGAGGGAACCTGGTACGATTTTTTCCTTCAGAATGTCGCTTCCGAGGTTACTATGTACCTTGAATATGCGGAAGGCGCAAAGGATGCGGGTATAACGCTTACGGAAGAGGACTATGAGGAGATTGACGATATAATTGAAAATCTCAATACCTCGCTTAAGCAAAGCAACGCTAATTACAGCACATGGTACGGCTCCGGCGTAAAGGAGTCGGATGTGCGCAAATGTTATGAGCTTGTTTATCTTGCGTCCCGCTTCAACGACGTCAAGAGAGATGAGTTTGAAAAACTTCTTGAGGAAAACGACGACCCGGTAAAGCAGTATCCCGAGGACAACAAAGGAAGCTTTTACTCGGCGGAATATCTCTCATACACCATAACCGAAAGCTCCGCGGATTACGAAAATGACGAAGCTTTCAACAACGCGGTTGAAAGAGCCAAAGAAAACGCGGAAAAGCTTGCCGCTGCGACTTCCGCGGAGGAATTTTTCGAGCTTATTCAGGTATATATAGAAGAAAACGAAGAAGAGACTACCTCTTCGGATGAAGACGATACGGACGAGGAGGATACGACCAAAGAACCCTCGATGGACGACTATAAGCACAACATAAGCTATGGAACTTCAAGCGATCTTGAGAAGTGGATTTTTGAGGACGGCGCTAAAGAAAACGACGCCAATGTTTTTGATGAGAAAACCACAGAGGAAGTTACGGAGAAGGTAACAAAGGAAGGCAGCACCGAAACCACGGTTGAAGAAAAGGTTGTCACGGAGTATGAGGTGACCGCGTACTTTATCACCAATCCTTCCTCGCTTGACTATGACCTGACAAAGGATCTGGGATATATAATAACATCGGACAAAGATCTGGCGCAGTCTATTCTTGATACCTTCAAAAGCGGAGACATGAGCGCGGACGCGTTAAACGACCTTGGACTCGCGGAATACGAGAAGCTTGGGGAAAATTCTACCACAACTCTTTATCACAGCTCTGCCGAAAAAGTGCAGCCCGGATATTTCGGAAATTATTCCTATGACGAAATCGATGATTGGTTGGACAATGAGGATTTGGAGGAAGGCACCTGTTCGGACATCATAACCATAGAGCCGTCCTCAAGCAGCGGAACGACGTATTACGCCATTTGTTATTTTGAAAAGTACAACCAGGAAGTATGGTATGTAAACGCGTACGAAGGGGTTATTACCGACATGTTTGACGAGTGGTATCAGGGTGAAGACGGAAACGGCGGACAGTTGGCGAAAACCCCTGTCACGCTTAATCAGAGAGCTTTAGGAAAGCTGCATGTCATCGTAATGGGAACGGTTTCATAAGTTTAAATTAAGAAATCCGGCGCGGGGAATAGCCTCGCGCCGTTTTGAACAGAATAAGTATATGTATTGTCAGCAAAATTAAATTTGCATAAAATGTTAAGGAACGCAATGCCGGGTGATTTGGAACAGAAACATTCGTGGTTAAACGATTGGAATTTTAAATGCCGGATACGGGCGGGAAAGGATTTTTATGGTACTCAAATCTAAACAAACAACAGTGGCATACAGATGCCCCGAGTGCGGAGCCGGAGTAATAAGCCCTGTGGGACTTTTCGCCTTATCCGCTGATATGGTAAGACTGAAATGTACCTGCCAGAAAAGCGAAGCCGAAATTGTGTATGATCGCTCAAACAATAACATAAGGCTTTCATTTCCGTGTATTTTTTGTGACAAGCCTCACAGCTATACTGTAAACAGCTCTTTGTTTTTTTCTAAGGACCTGTTTGTTCTTCAATGTCCGTATTCGGACATAAACATCGGATTTGTGGGTGAGGCGGAACACGTGAAGGCGGAGCTCGCAAGGACGGAACTTGAACTTATCGATATGCTTGAGGAAAACGGAATTGCGGATTTCAGCGGAATGCACGGTAAAAAAGAGTTTTTTTCAGACCCTCAGATCTTTGATATAGTTATGTTTGTGATTAAAGATCTTGACGCGGAGGGCAAGATATACTGTAAGTGCCATCCCAACGGAAGAGAGCCTTTGCCTGACGGTGCCGAGGAAGATTTGTCCTCGGGTAATTATGATGTGGAGATTACGGAAGACGGTATAAGGGTAACTTGCACGGAATGCGGTGCCACACGGATTATACCGACCGATTCGGCGCTTTCGGCTCACGCCTTTCTGAACTGTGACTATATAAGACTTGAGTGATTTTTGGAATTATACTTTAGATATAAGACTTTAGTAAAGCGGCGGCAACGTGTCAAATCAGATGCCGAGAGACCTTCTGACAAACGTCAAAAATATTCGACAAAAAACATTAACATTCCCCACAGACCGGCATATATTGATAGTGGGAACGGAAAATATTCTGTTCCGATTAACTTACTATGATATTTTGTTATGGAGGTCTCTTATGAATAACAATTGTTTGTGCGGAATATTTGAAGATAACTGGGTTTGGCTGATAATCCTCGCTCTCATTCTTCTTTGCTGCTGCTGCCGCTGAAACACGGTAATCGAATAAATATAAAAACGGGCTGTCACCGAGAGGTGACAGCCTTATATTGTGAATTGCATGTACAGAAAAAGGATATGAAATTAATTTTATTGACTGCTTTTTTATCTGTCACTGTAAAATACAGGCAAAATACAGAAATCAATATTGAAATAACTTTATATAAGTGGTATAATTGGATATTAAAGAAAGCAACCTGCTTAACATCTTTGTGTATGATTTAAGGTGCTTATTTTAATTCACAATTAATTGCCTGGAGGAACTTTTTTATGTCAGAGAAACCGGAAGTGCCGTTAAATTGTTTTTTCTGCGGAAGCTACAACCCCGTTTATGAAGAGGAGATAAGAAAAGCCAAAGACAAATGCCATAAATACAATCAGTTGTCGCCAAATGACAGGGAAGCGCAGAACAAAATACTCGCGGAACTGTTGGGCGGTATGGGAAACAATGTAACAATAACTCCCCCGTTCTGGTGCGATTACGGATACAACATTACCGTTGGCGACTTTTTTTATTCAAATCACAATCTTATAATAACCGACGGGGCGAAAGTAAGCTTTGGCGACAGTGTCTTTATAGCGCCTAACTGCTGCTTCACCACAGCGGAGCACGCGATAGACCCCGAATTGCGCAAACGCGGCGTCGAGGTGGCCAAACCTATCAATATCGGCAACAATGTATGGATAGGAGCGGGCACGACGGTCCTTGCCGGAGTAAGTATCGGTGACAACACCGTAATCGGCGCGGGCAGCGTGGTTACAAAATCCATACCTGACAATGCGGTCGCGGTCGGCGTACCGTGCAGAGTAATGAGGAAGATTTCCGAAAAGGACAAAAC
>CASEEB010000339.1 GCA_949286815.1 uncultured Eubacteriales bacterium
ATTGAAAAGAAAAAGGAGGGTGAGTGGAATGGCATTTTTGAGTAAGCTTTTTGGCAAAAACAAGGACAGGGACAATGATAAGAATGTTAAGGACGAGAGGCGCGAAGATGAGATCAAATCGGAGCAACCCGACGTTACGGATCAGTATTCCGGCAACGAACAGGAACTGACCGACGAAGAGATTTCCGCCGCGGAACAGCTTGAAAACGAGATGAGAGATGAAATTATTTCGTCCCCGCCTCTTGATTATGACGGTGAGTTTGCGGAAGAAATTACAGAATCCGAGAATATTGAAAACGAAATTGAAGTGTCGCAGAAAATCCGTGAATATTCCGAAAAAGAAGCTGAGGCAGACGAAGGTGATTTTCAGAATGATGAGTCTCATGAAATAATCGGCGATGAAGCAAATTCTGAGGACATGTATATATCCGAGCCTGCCGAGGATTCGAAGCCTGATGAAAAATCCGATGAGGATAGCGTGGAAGAAGACGGGGTCTCATTCTGGCAAAAGCTGAAGGCGGGATTGTCAAAAACAAAGAAGGCGCTGTTCGGTCAAATTGATGAACTGCTCAAGAATTTTGTGAAAGTCGATGAAGAAATGCTTGAGGAGCTTGAAGAGTTACTCATTACGGCGGATGTGGGAGTCACCGCGACCGCGCAGATAATTGATATGCTCCGGGATAGGATCAAAGACGGCAGGCTTAAGGAAAAAGAGCAGGTGTTGGACAGCCTTAAGGAAATAATATCCGAAATGATCGGAGAGAATGAGCCTTTAAGGCTTGATACGGTGCCGTCGGTAATTCTTGTAATAGGAGTAAACGGCGCGGGAAAGACCACATCTATAGGCAAGATTGCGAAACGGCTGAGACTTTCGGGCAAAAAGGTGGTCGTTGCCGCGGCGGACACTTTCAGGGCTGCCGCGATTGACCAGCTTGCCGTGTGGTGCGACAGGGCGAAAGTCGATATGGTAAGACAGAATGAGGGAAGCGATCCGGCGGCGGTGGTGTTTGACGCTATCAATTATACCAAAAAGAAAGAGGCGGACGTGCTGATAATTGATACGGCGGGACGGTTGCAGAACAAGACCAATCTCATGAATGAGCTTGCCAAAATCAACAGGGTAATTGACAGGGAACTTCCCGGAGCGTGCAGAGAAAATCTGTTGGTAATAGACGCCACTACGGGTCAGAATGCGGTTATCCAGGCAAAGGAATTTTCTAAAGCCGCGAATATCACGGGTATTACGCTCAATAAGCTCGACGGGAGCGCGAAAGGCGGAATTGTTATTTCCATTAAGAAAGAGCTCGGTATTCCGGTGAAATTTATAGGTGTCGGAGAAAAAATAGATGATATGAGACAGTTTGACGCACACGAGTTTGTAGATGCTTTATTTGACTGATTCAAATAGGATTTTTGTCAGATTTTAAAATTAATATAAAGGAGTAAAG
Source organism: uncultured Eubacteriales bacterium (assembly GCA_949286815.1). Taxonomy (GTDB): domain Bacteria; phylum Bacillota; class Clostridia; order Oscillospirales; family CAG-272; genus SVTX01. The sequence continues at coordinate 1,449 of CASEEB010000339.1, forward strand.
AAATGAAAAAGCTTGAAAAAAACATTGAAAAACTTGTCGCACGTTTGCCTTTTGTCGATGACAGAAACGCAAAAATGAAAAAGGTCGTCGGAATGACCGCCGCGATAACGGCGCTTACTCTGGCCGTTATTCCTTATGAAATCAAAGTGCAGAAAGGAAAGGGCGTCGATATAAAGTGCCTTGTTCCCAGAGTGTCGTATGAAAAAGGGGTAGGCGGAAACGGTCAGAAGTACCATCAGATAAGAATACGTTGGTTTTCATATGATTGATTTCTTACCCGGATATGCCGGCGTGAGATAAAATAGGCACCGCCGTTAAATACCTTTTTATGCCGCCTTGTTTTGCGCACTTGATTTCTCGTAAAAGAACGGATATTGAATTGACCTTGCACAGCGTTATATTAATTTTAAAAAACATGTGCGGTTTGACGGGCGGAACGCGCGGCGTCATATACTCATGGCGCCGCGATGAACTGTAGGCGTTGCCTGAATAATTTATTACACTTTTGACAGAAAGGTCGCGGATACCGGTTTATCGTTTTGAATTCAGACTCGTTTTATCGGTTTTGCAGTGTGACTGATATGAAAATTGTACTTGCTTCAAGAAATCAGAAGAAAATAGCGGAACTCCAGACTCTGCTTTCGGAATATATAGAGGGGATAGAAATACTGTCCCTGGATGATGTGGGAATATATGACGATATTGAGGAAAACGGAAAGACATTCGAAGAAAACGCGCTCATAAAAGCCAATGCTGCCGCCGCGTCAGGCTATGTGGGAGTCGGTGACGATTCGGGGCTTGAAGTGGATGCCCTCGGAAACGCTCCCGGAGTGTATTCGGCAAGGTACGCGGGCGAGCACGGAAACGACGAGGCTAACAATGAATTGCTGCTTAAAAATCTTGAGGGTGTGACCGACAGACGGGCGAGGTTTGTCTGCTGCATTGCCTGTGTTTTTCCTTGCCGGGAGCATGAGAATATAATTGTGAGAGGCGAGGTGGAAGGAGAGATTACATGCGCAGGTAAGGGAGACAGTGGCTTCGGCTATGACCCGCTGTTTTATTATCCTCCGTTTAAAAAGACCTTGGCAGAGGTGAGCGCCGATGAAAAGAATTCGGTAAGCCATAGGGGAAAAGCCATAAAATTGTTGGCGCAGGCTTTAAAGGAAATACAGAAAGAGAGCAAATAAATGTTGACATCAAAACAAAGAGCATATCTGCGGTCTGTCGCGGCGGAACAGAGCGCGATAATGCAGATAGGAAAAAGCGGTATTACTCCGAATCTGATAAAAACCGTATCGGACGCGCTCGAAGCCAAAGAGCTTATTAAGCTTTCGGTGCTTGAGACCTGCGAGGAGACGCCAAAGAGCGCGAGCGAGAAGCTTTGCGCTGAGTTGAACGCGGAGGGTGTGGCAGTGGTCGGACGTAAAATTGTAATATACCGTGAATCCAAAGAAAATAAAAGAATAATACTGCCGGATTGAGTGGGTATATGAGAGTCGGTATATACGGGGGAACATTTTCGCCGATACACAACGGACACGTTGCGGCGGCTTTTGCTTTTATGGAGCAGATGTGGCTTGATTTGCTGTTTGTTATACCTACGGGACAGAGTCCGCATAAACAGATGAGCAATGGGGCGACGGCTTCGGACAGGCTTAATATGTGCAGACTCGCTTTTGAGGGCTGCGAGGGAATTATAGTCAGCGATACTGAAATCAAAAGGAACGGTAAGAGCTATACCGTTGATACGCTCAGAGAATTTTACCGGGAGGATGACCGCCTGTTTATGCTGTGCGGCACGGATATGATGCTGTCACTTGACTCATGGTATCAGCCGCAGGAAATTTTCAGGCTTTGTTATCCGGTATATATCAGACGTGAAGACGACGAGGAAACCAAAAAGCGGCTGATTGAGAAAAACGCCGAATATAAAAAAAAGTACGGAAAAATTGTCACAAGAATAAACGCACCTGCGGTTGTCATATCTTCCGAGGAAATAAGAAAGAAGATTAAGGAAGGACAATCAATACACGGGCTTGTTCCCGAAAAGGTGGAAGAATATATATATAAACAGGGGTTGTATTTATGACCGATATCAACAGCGTGAAAAACATAACCGAAGAAATGCTTGCGGATCTCAGGGTAAAGGTCGGCAAAAATATGACGCAGAAAAGATATCTTCATACTTTGGGGGTAGAGAAAATGGCGTCGGCAATTTCAGATTTGTACTGCCCGGAGCGGAAAAATATTCTGCGAGCGGCGGCTCTTTTGCACGATATCACAAAAGCGTATGATACGGAAAAGCATGTGGAGTTGCTGAAGAAATACCATGTTAAATTTGATCGGGAAGAAATATTTTCGCCCAAAACGCTGCATGAAAAGACAGCCGCTTTGCTGATCCCGCAGCTGTATCCGGATTTCGCTGATAAAATTGTTATAAACGCGGTGAGATATCATACAACCGGAAGGGCATTTATGTCGCTTGAGGAGAAGATAGTTTATCTTGCCGACTATATCGATGAGACGAGAAAATTTGACGACTGCGTGAAACTGAGAGAGCTTTTCTGGGGGGCAAATCCCGAAAAAATGAGCTTGACCGAGAGATTGGAGCATCTGGATAAGATTATGCTTATTTCGTTTGACATGACGATAAAGGGGCTTATTGAGGAAGGTCAGATAATAAACAAAGAGACTACAGAGGCAAGAAATCAATTGATTTTAAGACTGAAAAAAACAACGGAAGGAGAGTTTACGGATGGATAATATCAACGGCGGCGAAATTAAGAGTCTTGAGGGATGCACGCCAAAGGAGCTTGCGGATTATATTTACGGTGTGCTTGACAACAAAAAGGCTAAAGATATCAAGATTGTAAAGGTATCGGATAAAACCGTAATAGCCGACTATTTCGTGCTTGCCAACGGAACGTCGAGCACGCATGTAAAGTCGCTTGAGGATGAGGTTGAGTATAAGCTCGGACTCTGCGGAGTTACGCCGGCTCATGTCGAGGGAAGAGACAGCAACTCTTGGATGGTTATTGACTATTCAAGCGTTATTGTTCACATCTTTGACCGTGAGGCAAGAGAATTTTATAATCTCGACAAGCTGTATACGGATATATAAAGTATAACGGTATTATAAACAGAGCGGATATGTCACCTGCTTTAGGCGTGGGACATATCCGACCTTCGGCGGCTGTTTGATCTTCCGCTGAAACCCGTAGGAGCATTGCATACATGCTTGTTGCTTGTTGCAAGCGTTCGCAAAAATGTTTGTAAGCAAGCTTCAATCAAGCTTCAAGCAAAGCTTGCACGATTCCTTGCTCCGCCTAAAAAAGGACTGTCAATTGCCCTGTCGCATCTTAAGTATGCCGGGCAGACAGTCCGTTTTTTGATTTTTATGAGGATAAATATATCGTCTTGCGAACGCGCCGATTGAAAATCAAGATTGCTCTTCTTTTTTCCAGTTTTCAATCGCTTCTCTTTCTTTTTTAGATATGGTGTAATTCTCATTTTCGGTGTCGTAATCATATATGCATAACGTTCCGTAAGCCTCTTTTTCGTAATCAATATCCCGGTTGTAATAGATGTCCACATATACCGCGAGCACGCTGTCATCTATTTTAATGTCGTCAAAGGTGAATTTGCGATAATTGTAAAGTGATTTTTGTTCTTTCACCACATCGGACGAGGCATAAAAACGCTCGAAACGGACACTGTCCGGGTCATTTCCGTCATTGTCACTTGTGTCGTCCGGCGTCAGATCATAAGCGACGAGAAGCGTTACGTCATAATAGTCGCCGTTTCTGTCCGGGTCAGAATCAAGATCATAGTCATCCTTGAGACTTTCAAGGGTACTGTTGTTGTATCTGAACACTACCTGTACCTGCTCGGCTTCATCTATGAAAAGCGCGCGCGTGACAGAAAAGTATCCGTAATTCTTTTCCGCGCGTGTTATGCTGTTCTGGTCCTGCCAAAAAACGGTGAGATTCTGCCCGTTGTCATTGTACGCGTCATATATTTTCTCATTCGGGGTGATGGTTTTCATGGATTTGGGGTCGATAGAGGACACCAGTCTCCAGACAATTATACCGACGACGCCCAAAATTAAGATCAGGCAGAGCGTTTTGAATATATAACCGATAATATGATACGCTATTTTTTTTCTTGCCATTTGAAGTTCCTTTCTTAAGTATGATAAACTTGGACTGTCGACACTTTGAGTCAACGGATGTATATATGACCGGAAAAGACCTTTGTGTTCGGATAATCGGAGTGTCCGCTTGCTGCCGTCGTTTTTTTAGGCTGCATTAGATTTTTTGTTAATATAGATTTGTTTATATAGAATAGTAATTTACCGCTGTTAATTTTATTTCACGATTTCATGTTCTTTAGCCTGTCAAGCGCATTTTGAAGTATAATCTGTGCCGAAAGTGAGTCTATAACGCCTTTTCTTTTGGTCCCTTTTGTGTCGGTTTCATTGAGATACCTTGAAGCCGCCATTGTCGTCATTCGCTCGTCAAGCATTATTATCGGCAACCGACAGGTCATCTCATCCCCTGACAGAATCTTTTCAACGCACCGCGAAAATTTCCTGACATGTTCGGCTCTTTGTCCCTCGGTTCCGTTCATGTTGACAGGAAGCCCTATTACTACTCCCCCGGTTATGTTTTGCTCCTTTATCACCGAATATATTTTCTCCGCGGTTTTCTGCATTCCGCCGACGCTGATGTACCCGATTCCGGAGGCGAGCAGACGGGTCGGGTCGGATACCGCGAGCCCGGTTCTTTTGTCGCCGTAATCGATTCCCAATATTTTTCCTTTTGTTTGTAACAGTCTTTGCATATTTTATCTCCGGAC
>CASEEB010000340.1 GCA_949286815.1 uncultured Eubacteriales bacterium
ATAGCGCGTGCCGCGGCGATTGAGAAGGCTGCCAAGGAAAAAGCCCAGATGAGAGCAAACGCGGGTAAAAAGACTCCGGATGACAAAGGCTATGAAAAGAACAGATCATTTGCGGATTCCGGACGCGTGACGGATAAGAGGACTGCGCAGAGCGACAGGGACGTAAAAGTACAGGGGTCTGTGTATACGCAACCCGAAAAATCCGATGCTTTCGAACGCTTCAGACGCGCTCAGCCCCAGGGACAAAATATGAAAAAAGACGATAAGAGAAATGACAAAAAGCAGTCAAAGCCTCAGTATTCGGGCGGTGTGAAAGGATTTTCGGGCGATAAGGAGGATTATATTGCTTCCGCGCCGAGAGAGAAATTCCAGCCTCAGCCTATAATCCGTTCTCAGACTCCGAAGGGAGGGGACGGCACGCAGAAGAAGGGCGCTACTCATATTGTCGATACCAGAACAACTATAGTTGACCTGTCCAAATATGACGAAAAGCTTGACAACTTTGTTCCGGAGAGCAAAAGGGATCTGGTCGGCGGAAACCAGAAGCTCAAGAAGCAGCAGAATCAGAACAAGCAGGAGAATGTCATTAAACAGAAGAACGGCGGCAAAAAGCCGGCGGGCAAACAAATTCCGAATAAACCTATAAAAAAGCAGGTTCTGAATGTACAGATCCCGGAGGAAATCACCGTAGGAGAGCTCGCCGCGCTTCTGAAAGTCACGGCGGCAGAGGTCATAAAGCGACTGATGGCGCTCGGTATGATGGTTACCGCCAATCAGACAATAGATTACGATACCGCGGCGATCGTCTCGGATGAGTTCGGAGCGATTCCCTCGAAAGAAGTCGTGGTTACAATTGAGGAAAAACTGTTTGACGAAAGTGAGGACAGCGAAGACCAGCTTGTGCCGAGGGCCCCCGTCGTATGCGTTATGGGACATGTTGACCACGGAAAGACCTCGCTTCTTGACGCTATACGCCATACCAACGTGACTGTCGGTGAGGCGGGCGGTATAACGCAGCATATAGGCGCTTACCGTGTTAAGATAAACGGTCAGGAAATCACCTTTCTTGACACTCCCGGACATGAGGCGTTTACCGCGATGAGGGCAAGAGGAGCTCAGGCCACGGATATCGCCATTCTTGTCGTTGCCGCGGATGACGGTATTATGCCGCAGACCGTTGAGGCGATAAACCATGCCAAGGCGGCAGGGGTCGATGTCATTGTGGCGATAAATAAGATGGATAAACCCGGTGCAAATCCCGACAATATAAAACAGGAGCTTACAAAGTATGATCTCGTTCCCGAGGAATGGGGAGGAGACACGATGTGCGTACCTGTGTCGGCACTTACCGGAGAGGGCATTGAGCAGCTTCTGGAAGACGTGCTTCTTGTGGCTGAGGTCAAGGAACTCAGGGCTAATCCCAACAGACGCGCCAAGGGAATAGTAATCGAAGCGAAGCTTGACAAAGGCAAGGGACCGGTGGCTACCGTCCTTGTCCAGAACGGAACGCTCCGTATAGGCGATATTGTAATTGCAGGAACCGCCGTGGGACACGTAAGAGCCATGACCGACTACAAGGGACGTTCACTCAAGAGCGCCGCGCCGTCCGTGCCGGCGGAGATAATAGGACTTTCCGAGGTGCCTTTGGCGGGAGACCAATTCGCTGCGGTTGAGGATGAAAGAATGGCGAGGGCACTTGCCGACAAGAGAAAAAATGAGGCTAAAGAGGAAATATTCCGTTCTAACAGCAGGGCTAATCTCAACGACCTCTTTGCTCAGATTTCGGAGGGCGTTAAAGAACTCAATATAATTATCAAAGCCGATGTGGGCGGTTCCGCTGAGGCGGTTAAAAATTCACTTGAGAAGCTTTCAAATGAGGAAATAAAGGTTCGGGTAATACATTCTGCCGCGGGCGGAATAACCGAAGGGGACGTTATGTTTGCCGCCGCGTCTAATGCCATTATTGTCGGGTTTAATGTTCGCCCGGACAAGAGCGCCATAGATTCCGCGGAAAGACAGAATGTGGAGATCAGGACCTACCGTGTAATATATCAGTGTATCGAAGAAATAGAGGCAGCCATGAAAGGTATGCTTGCTCCGAAGTTCAGAGAAAATCTGCTCGGACACGCGGAGGTCAGACAGACTATTCATGTGCCTAATGTAGGAACCATTGCCGGGTCTTATGTGCTTGACGGTAAGATTGCGAGATCGGCTCAGATAAGAGTGGTCCGCGACGGAGTGGTTATATTTGAAGATAAAATATCCTCGCTCAGACGTTTCAAAGATGATGTCAGGGAAGTCGCGCAGGGATATGAGTGCGGTATAGGTCTTGAAAAATTCAATGATATAAGAGTGTCCGATATACTTGAAGCCTTTATTATGGAAGAAATTGAGAGATAAGTACAAGGGTTTGAGATATTAACGGCTGTCAGGCTTTTCCGGATTTGTTTACGGAATCATACTTGGCCGAAAGAGTTATACAGGCTGAATAATATTATCTCGGAGGGATGCTTTTATGGGGTATCCCTCTGTATTTTTCGGATTGGAGAAAAATATGAACGACGAAACAGAGAACTTGTCACGGCTGATAAAAAACGCGCGCAGAACAGTGTTTTTCGGAGGCGCCGGCGTGTCTACCGAAAGCGGCATACCCGACTTCAGAAGTGTGGACGGGCTGTATTCTCAAAAATACAAATATCCTCCGGAGACAGTGCTGCATCACGATTTTTTTGTGGGTCATACCGAAGAATTTTATGATTTTTACCGTGACAGAATGATTTATGACGGCGCGAAGCCGAATTCTGCGCACCTGAAGCTCGCGGAACTTGAGGCAAACGGAAAACTGACGGCAATTGTAACTCAGAATATTGACGGACTTCATCAGTCGGCAGGCTCTCGGAATGTATATGAGCTGCACGGTTCGATACACAGGAATTTTTGCACACGCTGCAAAAAGTTTTTCCCCCTGTCTTTTATAAAGCAAAGCAAGGG
>CASEEB010000341.1 GCA_949286815.1 uncultured Eubacteriales bacterium
CGAGTCGAAATCCTCATAAAAATCCTCAAAAAACCCGATACATTCCTTTACCGTCATCCACGAATTAAAGTAAGTTCTTTCAGGTAAATAAGAGACAATTTTCTTGCTCTCCACTCCCGGCGCATAACCTCCTATTTCCACGCTTCCCGAAGTCGGGGTCAAAAGGCCCGCAAGTATCTTTATAAAAGTGGTCTTTCCTCCTCCGTTAGGTCCCAAAAGTCCTATGATCTGTCCGTAAGGAAGATCAACATTTATACGGTCAAGAGCAGTGAAACCCCCCGAATATTCCTTGCAAAGTTCCCTGACCGATACTACATATCCGCTCATAATCCGCCCTCCTTTTCTGTTTGGCTTTTTATAATGTCATCAAGGACAGACAGTATGTCCTCTCTTGAAAGTCCCATTGTGCTCATTTCATTTACAAATGAGTTTACATATTTACGGCAGATGTCTTCCTTGCATCTTTTGATAAGTTCCTCATCTTCCGTAACATTTCTTCCGGCTGTTCTGAAAGTACATATAAGACCGCTTTGTTCAAGCTCCCCGAATGCCTTCTGAACCGTATTGGGATTCACCGATGCTTCCTGCGCCAGCTCCCTTACACTGGGAAGGTGAGAACCCGGCGGATATTCCCCGTTGAATATGCGGCTTTTTATAACCGAAACCACCTGTATATATATAGGTACTGTAGGTTTAAATTGCCATGCCAACTTTTTCACTCCTTCGCTGTATTATTGTTATAATACAATCATACCACATTGAAGTTAATTTGTCAAGTACTTTCATAAATTTTTTTAAAAACCGAAATATAATACGTTTTTAATGAGAATAATTTATACATACAAAGTCTAACAAAAAATTTCTGGTGTATTTATGAATCTAACTCAAGATGATCTGAAAAAAATATATTTGAGGTACTTATTTACCGCCTTTGGCAGCGCGATAGTTCTGAGTATTTACAGCACTGTTGACCTGATTTGCGTCGGTCATTACAACGGACCGCTCGGAGCGGCGGCTTTGAGTGTGGTAACCCCGATATGGGCATTTACAGTCGGCATCGGAATTCTGATAGGACTTGGCGGCGCTGTTATGACCTCCGTATGCCGCGGAAAAGGTGATGAACGGAACGCGAACGAATACTTTACGGTTTCAATGATTATCACTTTTGCAGTGACAATAATCCTTACCGCCTTTTACTGCATTTACAGGAAAGAAATTTTAATATTTTTCGGCGCGGATGAAACAATACTGCCTTATGCCATGAATTATACAAAATGGCTCTTTCTCGGTTTTCCCTTTTATATTATTGTTCAGCCCCTTATACTGTTTCTGCGCAACGACAATTCGCCGACACTCGCGGCAATTTCGGTTCTGGGCGGCGGAGTTCTGAACATTGTCGGCGACATATATCTGGTATTTTTTCGGGATATGGGGCTTGAGGGCGCCGGGCTTGCCACCGCGCTCGGAGAGCTTTTATCGGCGCTGATAATGTCAACACATTTTTTTAGTAAAAAATGCACTTTAAAATTTGTAAGACCCCATAGCTTTATAAACAAATCACTTAAAGCCTTGTCATCCGGACTTTCTCCCTCATTCGACTGTGTAGCTCCGGGAGTAATTTTAATTGCCTTTAACAACGTAATTGCCGCAAATCTCGGACAGGACGCGCTCGCGATATACGGAATCGCCGCAAACCTGTTTTCAATGTCGTATTCGCTTTTTTCGGGAATAGGACAGGCAATTCAGCCGATTTCCTCGGAAAACTTCGGCGCAGGACTCACGCGCCGGGTAAAAAAAGCGCTGTATTACGGAATTGTGTCGGGAGCAGCCACGGCAATGGTGATTCTGGTTTTAACTCAGATATTCCCTCACACTATTCTCAGAATTTATATGAACGCGCCGGACGACGTAATAGAAACCGGCGCCGGAATTATGAGAATTTTTTGTATCTCTCTTGTGTTCATGGGATTAAGCACTATCATTTGCTACTATCTGCAATCGACTTTGAATACTAATAAAGCCTTTATCATTTCTCTGTTGCGCAGTCTGCTGCTTCCGGCAATCTTTCTTGCCGTACTTCCGAATGTTGTGGGATACGATATTATCTGGTGGATAATCCCGATTTCGGAGGCTATCGCGTTTGTACTCGGCCTATTTTTTACGGCGGCAAATTTACAGAAAATCAGTATTTCGGTTGTTCCGGGTAAAAAACCAATACGTTCCTGACAGATTATTTCATTTTATTCCTGAAAAAATATTTGAAATCCTCGGTTACTCTGTTTAAATAAAAAAACAGAATCGGCGTCGCTTAAATGCCGGTTCTGTTTTATATTTTGTTATATGGAAAAATCACGCCATTTCACGGCGAAGAAACGTCATTATTTTCTTTTCCTCACGCGAGATTTTCACTTGAGAAAGCCCCAAGGCGCTTGCCACCTGTTGCTGCGTCATATTTCTGTAGTAACGCAAAAGTACAATTTTGCGCCAGGTCACCGGCATTTTTCCGATTGCCTGAGACAGGGCTATACGGTCTGTCATTTCTTCAAATTCATCGGCGGATTCTCTGTCCGGAATTACTTCGTTATAAGTCTGTGATTCCTCTCCGTAAACATTATCCGATAGCGAAGTTACCGGAGTGACCGCGTCAATGGCGATAGCCGCTTCCTCCATACTGACCCCGACTATCGACGCAAGCTCGCTTACCGACGCCTCTCTGCCCTCCTCGGTCATAATACGGTTTTTCTCTCTCATAATGGACATTCCGGTTTTTTTATATCCGCGGCTGACTCTGATAAGTCCGTCATCTCGCAAATGTCTTCGTATTTCCCCGATTATCAACGGTACCGCGTATGTGGAAAACGCTGTCCCGCGTTCCGACTCAAAGCTTCTGATAGCTTTTATCATCCCTATGGTGCCTATCTGCATAAGGTCGTCAAACTCGGTTCCCCTGTCTCTGAACTTTATCGCTATACTTCTCACAAGAGCCGTATTTTCCGTAATCAGGCTTTCCATGGCTTTCTCGTCTCCAGCCTGAGCAAGTTCAATCAGTTCTCTGTTATGCGAAAATCTCTCATCCGACGCGTTTTTCAACACATTTTCACAAGATTCCATTACCATAACCAATCCTTTCTTTCAAACCGCAGAAATACCGAAATCCGATGACAAAAATATATGATGACACAAATATATACGGTATTTTTGACATTTTATGTAATGGATCTGTCCGAAAGCTGTTTATACATTATAACCGCCGTTCCCTGTCCGGGCTTGGACGTGACGCGCATGGAATCGGTAAAGCTCTCCATGACCGTAAATCCCATTCCGCTGCGTTCGCTTTGAGCGTCCGTGGTATACAGAGGCTGACGCGCGAGCTTGACATTTTCAATTCCGCAGCCTTTGTCGCGAATCTCAATCTTTACTGCCCTGCCTTCAAGCAGACTGACATTTATGTATATAATTCCTATAGTATTTTTATAGGCGTGTACAATACAGTTGGTCACCGCCTCGGAGACGGCGCATTTTATATCCGCTATTTCAACGCCGGCGGGATCGAGCTGTGAACAGAACGCCGCCACCGCCGCTCTCGCCATTCCTTCATTTACGGAAAGCGACGGGAGTTTGAGCTGCATTTTATTGATTATTACCTTTGAAAATTTTCCCGTTCTCATTTATTTGCCACCTCTTTTTTTAAACTTCTGCGATTTTTTTGCGCGCTGTTTTTAGTAACCGTCTGACTTGAACGGGCGTCCGGGTTGCTGTATTGAATCTTTATCATCCGTTCCATTCCCGCGAGACTCATGATTTTTTCAATTCCGGGATTGGGATCAAGCACGCTGACCTCGCCTCCGAGTTCCTTCATTACGGCGTATCTGCCCATTATCAGTCCGAGTCCCGAACTGTCCATAAAATCGACCGCCGACATGTCAAGTATCAGTCCCCTCGGTCTTTTGGCGAAAAGAGTGGAATCGATCGCCGAACGTATTGCCGCCGCGCTGTGGTGGTCGATTTCTCCCCGCAGCTTTATTTTCAGAAAACAGCCCACAAATTCGGTGTCAAACCCGGGTTTTGTGTCTTTTGCAGCACACATATTTTGTCCTCCTGTCATTTAACTTCCCTTACACCTTTCGGTGTAAACTATATTTTAAAGAATAATTTAATTCCGTATAATGATTTTAACACAAACGAGCCGAAAATCATGTCACTCTGTGATGTCGAAAAACAATTATTAATCACCACATATTGACAATAAAATATTTTTTTGATATAATTCAATGTGTAAATGCCGCCTGAGTAGTTTTTGCGGCATAATTGAAGTCTTATTCTGTGGGAGAATTGCGTAGCTTTTGAAAAAAGTATCAATCCATACCCGGAAAACACGGAGAAAAATCATGACAGAGAAAGAAAAAATGATATCGGGCGGGCTTTTTGATTGCTCTGACCCGGAACTTATGGAAAATAAAAAAAGAGCCAGAAAACTGACTCGGAAATACAATAATACTTCAGAAGACGAGGAACCCTTGAGAAAAGAAATTTTGCGGGAACTGTTCGGGAAATGCGGAGAAAAAATCTTAATAAAACCTCCCTTT
>CASEEB010000342.1 GCA_949286815.1 uncultured Eubacteriales bacterium
CCGTCGGACGGAAGGTGTGACGCGTATCCGGTTATATCTACCATGCAGCTGCCGGGTCCAATTATTTTTGCCATGTTAATACCTCATTGCCGCCAAAGGCGGCTTATAAAAAATTTTTTTCTTTTTACATTTTGATAATGTGGAATATTGCTTTCACGCTGCTTTTATTTCACATAAATAAATTTATATCACTGCGGGGGAGAAAAAACCGCATTATATGTAGTTCAATGTTTTGTCATCCGTCAATTTTTTCGTATGTTGAGCGAGAAAATTATTTTTTGTTACCGTCTGTCTGTTAGCTTTCCCTGATTATAGCTACGCCGGACGACGTTCCCAGCCTGTCCGCGCCGGCTTCAATCATGGTGACGGCGTCGCTGTATGTCTTGATTCCGCCGGACGCTTTCACAAGCACACCTCCGGATACGCTTTGTTTCATCAGCTTAACGGCATGGGCGGTGGCTTTTCCGTCGGAAAAACCGGTGCAGGTCTTGACGAACTTTGCGCCCGCATCACAGGATATCTTTACGGCTTTTACTATCTCGTCATCGGTAAGCAGACCGGTTTCAAGTATGACTTTTACGATTCTGTCCCCGGCAGCCCCGACGACAGACGAGATTTCTTTCTGTATAAGCTCATATTTTTGATCCTTCAGCCATCCTACATTTATTACCATGTCGAACTCGTCGCACCCGTCTTCTTTGGCTTTTAAGGTCTCCGCCATCTTAATGTCGGAGGAATTTTTCCCCAGAGGAAAGCCTATGACAGTACACACCGCGACGTCACTGCCGGTCAAAAGCTTTTTTGCCAGCGGAACATCGCACGGATTTACACAGACCGAGGCAAAGTGATACTCCGCCGCCTCGGAACAGAGTTTTATTATATCTTTGTCCTGAGAGAAAGGCTTAAGACAGGTGTGGTCTATGTATTTGCAGAGTTCTCTCATCATTCGGTTCCTTTCTCAAGCGCGTCAAGCGCTTTTGGTATATCCCCGTATTTGTCAATCAGTGCCGCGGCGGTCTCTTCGTCACATTTTCCGAGTTCCTTTACAATGCCGATACATCTCATTCTCAGCTTGGCGTTTGAAGGCTTTACGTTTATCATCAGGTTTTCGCGGACCTTTCCCGTTTTGATCATGGCTCCGGTCGAGAGCATGTTCAGGACAAGCTTCTGCGCCGTACCCGCCTTGAGTCTTGACGAGCCGGTTATGACCTCGGGTCCTACATAAGGTGTTATTGTAATGTCGCATATATCGTGCATCCGGCTGCCCGGATTGCAGCTTATTCCTATCGGTATCGCGCCGAGTTCTTTTGCTTTTTTCAGGGCGCCGATAACATAGGGAGCGCCTCCGGAAGCCGACAGGCCGACCACCACGTCGCCTTTCCGCACTTTGTCGTGAATAAGGTCAAGCGCGCCCTGCTCCTCGTTGTCCTCCTCGCCCTCTCCGGCGCGGAACATTGCGCTCTGACCTCCGGCGATGATTGCTCTTACGGTTCTTGGGTCGGTGCCGAAGGTAGGCGGACATTCCGAGGCGTCCACGATTCCGAGCCTGCCCGACGTTCCCGCGCCGACGTATATCAGATGTCCACCGGCACTGAGGCTTTCGGCGATTACGTCAACCGCTCTTGATATTTCGTCAAGTTGGGAGTCTACCGCGTCGTATACCACACGGCTTTCATCGTTCATAAGCTTCATCATTTCATAAGTCGTAAGCTTGTCAATATTCGTCGTCCGGGGATTGCGCTGTTCGGTTTTAAGGGAATTGTAATCATTTCTCACGTTTATATATTTTTTATCCATGCAAAATCGCCTTTCGTTCATTAAATTGTTCGGAAAGATATAAGCAAAGCTATACCAAATATTTTTGCCGGGGTATAGGTTTATACCGCCTCTGAAATCGGAGCAATCAGACCTGCGCTTTTAGAATTTCATTTGCCCTGAGTACGGCTATCTGGGTTTTCGCGTCGGGTATCAGTCCTTCGTTTATCATTTTCAACAGCCGGGATATTGGGATTATTCTGGTTTCGATAAATTCATCGTCATCCGGGTGCTTGTCTCCGAAATGAAGACCCCGCGCCATGTATATGTGGATGATTTCGTCCGATATGGCGGGAGACGGATATATTTTCCCGAGATAGATAAGCTTATCGCATTCCGCGCCGGTCTCCTCCTCAAGTTCCCTGAGCGCCGCCGATTTATGGTCTATGTCCTTTGATTCAAGCTTTCCCGCGGGGATTTCCAGGGTTATTTCATTATGAGGGTAGCGATACTGTTCAACGCACACAACTTCGCCGTTGTCGGTCACGGGTATCACGCAGACTCCTCCGTTGTGTCGGCAATATTCGCGCGACGCCTCACTGCCGTCCGGCAAAGTTACACTGTCACAGTATAAATGAAGGATTTTGCCGTCGTAAATGAGACGCGTCTCTTTGGTTTTTTCTGTCAGGTTTTCGTTCATTTATGAATTTCTCCGGTTCATTGAAATATACAAATATATTATAAAACTTTTTTTCCGTTTTGTAAAGTACATTATTGCTTATATTTTGATTTTGTGGTAAAATGAGTACAGCGTAAATTGATCGGGTAATACTGTTCCGTCGGATGTATCGGATTTGACCGCATATCAAGCGCGTGACGGTCTGCGGGGACACATGCCCGATAAGTCTGTTCGGGTTGAATTATAACTAAATTAAAATGTTATGCCGCTTGATTTTTTTCGGTGGGGAGATACAATCTCCCGCTGAAAACATTGAATGACGGGCTTAGCCCCTTGTTGAAAACCGTACGGAATAAGGTATTTGATCTGAAAAACCGAAACGCGAAAGAAAGGTGATTTTTATGTCTGTAAAAGAAGAACTTTCACGGCAGGCGCTGATATTGGGCGAGGAAAACACACGGAAACTGTCGGCTAAACGAGTATTGATATTCGGAGTCGGAGGAGTCGGGGGATTTCTTTGCGAGGCTGTTGCGCGCGCGGGAATAGGACATATAGACATTGTCGATAAGGATATTGTCTGCGCTTCGGATATGAACAGGCAGATAACAGCCCTGCATTCAAGTCTTGGCAGAGACAAGGTGGAGGTCATGAAACAGAGAATACTAGACATAAATCCCGACTGCGTCGTGGGGGCATATAAAAAGTTTTATCTGCCGGAGAATGCCGACGACTTTGATTTTACTAAATATGATTATATCGCGGACGCCACCGATAATGTCACCGCGAAGACAGAGATAGCCTGCAGGGCATATACGGCGCGCATTCCTGTGATATCGGCGATGGGAGCCGGAAATAAGACAGACCCTTGCGGGTTTGAGGTCGCGGATATTTATTCTACTGAGGTTTGTCCGCTTTCAAAAATAATGCGAAAGGAACTTAAGCGCAGGGGAGTTTTATCTTTGCGGGTGGTATATTCAAAAGAGATACCCGTAAAAACTCACGAAAAAACAGCCGTCGGCAAAAACATTGTGGGCAGTCTTTCGTTTGTCCCGTCGGTTATGGGACTTATTATGGCGGGTGAAATAATAAAGGACTTGGTTAAATGACGCGGCAAATGTAAATTTTTTTGCAAAAATTATATTTTAGGCGCAAAAAGACTTGACAAAATAAAAAACATCATATATAATAAATAAAGTCGTGTTTTTGCTGTACAAAAGAGGGGGTGGGCAAGAGTGATACTTGATATAAGTCCCGTCCTTAAGGGCGAAGTAAGGCGGCAGGCATTTGAGTATACGGTCGCGCCCATACCGATGAGAGGAATTGAATTTTGCGATAACGCTCAGGTCACGGGGGAGATTACCGATGACGCGGGGTATATGAGGCTTCACGCGCGTGTGCATGTTGATTACAATTCGCATTGCGACAGATGTCTTGAGCCTGTAAGCGGGAGTTTTGATCTGGATTTTGACAGAACAGTGGCTGCCGAAGGGGTATTGACTGAGGAACAGATAGAAGAAAATGTCGATGAATTTGTGATAGTCGATAAGGGAATGCTTGATATCGACGAACAGATAGCCGAGGCTCTTCTGCTTGAGTTTCCGAAAAAAATACTCTGCGATGAAAGCTGTCCGGGACTATGTCCGAAATGCGGTAAAAATCTCAAATACGGTAAATGTTCATGTCCCGAAAAAGAGCAGGACCCAAGGCTGGCGGTCTTGGCGCAGCTGCTTGACAAAAAGGATGAACAGTAACATAAGTACAGTTGAAAACCGCATCCGTTTTTCGGATGTACCTTTTAAGTAACAATATATTATCTGACGATGACTGAATTTTTACATCATTGTCTTAAGGAGGTTTTAATATGGCAGTACCGAAGAAAAAGGTTTCCAAAGCGCGCAGAGACAAGAGAAGATCAAACAACAGCAAGCTTACACCCGTCGGAGTTGTAAAATGCTCCAATCCCGCTTGCAATGAGATGATAAAGCCGCATTGCGTATGCAAGGTGTGCGGTTTCTACGGCGGTAAGAAGGTTCTCAATATAAAAGAAAAAGCGTGACGCGCCGAAACCGAATACAACCGGACAAAGGATTTCCTGTCTGTCTCCTCTGGGGAAGGCGGGAATCCTTTTTTAATACGCCGGAATATTTATTGCCTAAAGCAAAATTGTTTCGCATACGAAACCGAAATTTTCACTTCTGTTTGAACTGCCCGAAGGCAGCATGGGGGTTATTATGAAAAAAACTATATCAATATCAATCTTACTCGTCGTGATTGTCATGTCCCTGACATCTTGTATGACGGTAGACCAGGTAATGAACGAAGAAACGGCGGATATTCCCGACCTTGACAATCAGGAAAATAACACATCATCCGGAGGAAGCGGGGTATCGGAAAGATTTCAGTATATGAAAGCAGATCTTTCTGAATATGTAACGCTCTCCGCTTATACCGGTCTTGACGTTGAGGTCGAGTATGTCGAAGTCAGTGACGAAGAGCTTGACGGCGCTATCAATAGTATAGAGAAACAGTACGGAGTTGAGGAAATAACCGATGAGGTGGCATCCGTTGTCTCTGACGGAGAATGTACCTCCGCCGAGGATTTCCGCGAGTATTACCGTGAAGTGTACAGAGAGTCGCTGTATCGTACGGTG
>CASEEB010000343.1 GCA_949286815.1 uncultured Eubacteriales bacterium
TATGTCTCCCGCCTTTCTAACCGACACTATATCTCCGAGCATTATATCCTTTTGGCGGATAAAGTCGAGATTGTGAAGCGCGGCTCTTGACACGGTGGTTCCGGCAAGCTGAACGGGGGATAGGACCGCGGTGGGTGTAAGCACTCCGGTGCGTCCTACCGCCACGGTGATGTCTTCAAGCCTTGTCTGCTTTTCGTCCGGGGGAAATTTATACGCCACTGCCCATTTGGGAGTGCTTGTGCCTTCTCCTATGAACACACGGTCGGACAGCCTGTCCGCTTTTATTACCACGCCGTCAATGTCATAGGGCAGGCTGTCTCTCAGTGAGCCGATTTTGCCGATGTGTTCGGTTATTTTTTCGTAGTCTGAGGTCAGTATTCTGTTTTCTATGGTTTTAAATCCGAGACTCTGAAGTCTGTCCAGCGTTTCGGTGTGTCCCGTGGGGGCATGTCCGTCCTCGTAAAGCTCACCTTCCTGATAGTTGAAAATAAATATTTCAAGACCGCGGGACGCGGTTATTTTCGGGTCAAGCTGTCTGAGAGAACCTGCCGCGGCGTTTCTCGGATTCGCCATCAGAGTCAGTCCTTCGGATTCTCTTTTTTCGTTTATACGTTTGAATTTATCTCTCGGCATATAAACCTCTCCCCGCACGGTAATGTTCAGCGGAGACGGAAGGGTCAACGGCAGGGAAAATATTGTTTTTAAATTCTGTGTAACGTCTTCGCCGACAATTCCGTCGCCCCGGGTCGCGCCCTGAGTAAATACGCCGTTTTCATACCTCAAAGATACCGACAGACCGTCGATTTTAGGCTCGACAGAGAAGGAGATATCCGCAACCGACCGTTTCATTCTGTCGATAAATTCCTTTAATTCCTCAAAGGAAAAGACATCTGTCAAAGAGTCCATTTTTACTGTGTGGGTCACTTTTTCAAATTTATCCAACGGCGCGCCGCCAACTCTTTGAGTGGGAGAGTCGGGGTCAAAAAATTCAGGATTTTCGGACTCAAGTTTAACCAGTCTTGAGTACATCATGTCGTACTCGTAGTCTGATATTTCCGGAGCGTCATATATATAATAAAGTTTGGCGTGATGATTTACCTTTTTTCTGAGATTTTCTATTTCTTTTTTTATGCTTTCTTTATTTTCCATATAAATTCTGTGCCTTTCATGGGCGATTTTTTGAAAGACAGTTTTGCGCTTGCAAAACTGCGGCATACAACATTATATCATAAATTTTAAATTATTTCAATAGAATTTTACAATAAAACGGTTTTATAGGGCGATATACTCTTGATTTTTCGCCAAGAGTAATGTATAATAATAAGAGATGAAGATATAATGGAAGAGCGGGTTAGTTTATGAATATACTTGTCGTATACGCATCTAAGACCGGAACGGTAAGAGACTGCATTGAGCTTTTAAAGAAAAACCTGTCAAGCTGTACATTCACAACTGTGGATATAAACAGCGGAGATAAAGAATTGATAGGCATATTGGGTTATGATATGATTATTATAGGGTCGCCCATAAGAATGAATAAGATAGACAAAAAAATAGCGCTTTTTATAAAGACAAATCGGGAAACGCTTCTTAAGTCAAAGACCGCTTATTTCCTTTGTTGCGGTTTCTGCGACTGCTTTGATGAATATGCGGTAAAAAACATTCCCGAAGATTTAAGGGAAAAGGCTGTTGCCGTCACTTGCTTCGGAGGGAGATTTGACGTTTCCGCTCAGAAGGGAATTGACAGGCTGATAGTGCGCATGATACGTTCAAATATTTTAGGGGGCGGAGATAACGGCGACCAGAGAAAAGATATGAGTCTTCCTACAATTCTTGAAAACAATATTTCACAATTCTCGGAAATAATACGTTCAAAAATAAAGAATGATAAAATTTAAGAGACATTTTATGCGTAACATCGACACATATATTTTATGACCTGAATGCCGTGTCGATTTATTGAATGACATAGAAATTTTTGCACAATTATGAAGTTATCCGAAATGCAAATTTTGTAAAAATACTTTTAAAAAAAGTGTTGACAAAATGTATTCACTGTGATATAATATTCAGGTAGGCGCTTAAATGACCCGCTAGCTCAGATGGTAGAGCACATGACTTTTAATCATGGGGTCCGGAGTTCGAGTCTCCGGCGGGTCACCAGTAGCAGTACTGCTGATCGTGCATTATCGCGTCAGACCGGGCGCAACCTAATGAGTCTTAAGTGTCTGGGATTGCGGTATGTTTATAGAAAAAGCAAGTTGTTTCGGCTTGCTTTTTCTGTTTATATATGTTTGTTATATTTCCGCGAAGAGGTATATTAAGACGATGTTTACGTGCGGCGACGATTATTATATTGATAAGGATAGTTCAAGCGTATATTATCTTGGGTATAAACTTAATCTTTCCGATAACGAGTTTAAAATATTTTGCAGTATAGCGCACAGTTCGCAAGAGCACATATCCGCGGAAAAAATACTGCGCGAATGTTTTCCGAATAAGTGTAAGACCACGGGCAATGTCGCGGTTCATGTATGCAATATCAACCGTAAAGCGCAGGTTATAGGCGGGCGCAGACTGATAGTTTCAAAGTACAAGTCCGGGTACAGACTGAACCGGGAGATGTGACTTTTTTCTTCATTTATGTATTTTAAATAAAATATGCGGTTCGTATAAGGCGAGCCGCGTTTTTTTATTTATATTGATTTACAAACAATATTTTAACATTTATATGCTATAATATATTTGTTAAAACAAAAACCGCTCTTGCGGAAAACTTAAACGGATGGTTTTAATATATGTTCAAAGTATTGATTGTGGAAGATGACAAGGATCTGAACAGGTCGCTTTTGACGTTTCTGCGTAAAAACGGTTATGACGCGACCGGAGTTTTAAGCGCAAACGAAGCATATGACGAAATGTACGGAAATGTGTTTGACATTATAATTTCAGACATCATGATGCCGGGAGTTGACGGGTTTGAATTTGCCGAAAACGTAAGAGACGTAAATAAGGAGATTCCGATACTCTTTATGACCGCCCGCGATGACCTTGCGTCTAAGCAAAGGGGCTTCAGGATAGGGATAGACGATTATATGGTCAAGCCGATTCAGCCGGATGAACTGATCTTAAGAATAGAAGCGCTTTTAAGACGCGCGAAAATCGCGCAAAGCAAAAGACTGACGGTAGGTTCGCTTGTTATGGATGCGGAAGAACGGAGCGTTACCGTAGACGGAAAGGAAATACCGCTGACAGTACGTGAGTTTAATATTTTGTTCAAACTTTTATCATACCCCAAGAAGACATTCACCCGTTCCGCTCTGATGGATGAATTCTGGGATATCGACACTTCCGCGGGTCCCCGTACCGTAGACGTTTATATGACCAAGCTTCGTGAGAAATTCGCGGAGTGCGATGATTTTGAGATTGTAACGGTACATGGTCTGGGTTATAAGGCGCTGATAAAATGATGAAAAAAAATCTTGACAGACATATAAAGCGAAGCTTGTTCGCGCTGAAAAACTATTTTGTTTTTTTCATACTGATCTCATTTGTGATTACATGCTGTATGCTGCTTTTTCTGCGTTCCGCGGATCTGGATTCGGCACAGATCGAGAAGAGCGCCA
>CASEEB010000344.1 GCA_949286815.1 uncultured Eubacteriales bacterium
CTCATATATTTTGAAGATCTTACATATGAAGAGGCGGCGGCAGTCATGGGCAAAAACAAAAAGCAAATAGATAATCTCCTTTACCGCGCGAAAAATACACTGCGTACCATGCTTGGAAAGGAGGATTTGTTAAAATGAGAAACTTTGAAGAGCGGAAAACCGAAATTTTTCGCCGAAGCGAGAAAATAATAAGCCAAAACCGCAAAAAAAGAAAAACGATTGTCGCTTGCGTTTCGCTTTTCGCGGCTGTTTCAATTTTCTCACTGACACTTATACCGGAAATGAATTCAAACGAAGAATCGGACAATTCGCCCGTAGCGGAAACAACTACCTCTTCTGTCCGATTCGTTAAAGCGCAAGTCAAAGCATACGACGGTTCGTTCTATAAGCAATTTGATGATCAGAATACAGTGAGTGAGCTTGCCGAGCTGCTCGAGCAGGTGGTAAATACCAATGACAATCAGGCGGGTACCGACACAAATGAAACAGACAATGTCGTAAATGAATCCGACGATTCGGAACCGGTATACAATAAAAGCCACTACATGATTGTACTGACAGACGGTTACGGAAACCAAATAACCTATTTTCTCAACGGAAAAACACTGATTCAGAAAACCTCGGGAGAGATTTTCATACTATCGGAAAATCAAATGCGCACATTAAAATACATATGCGGTCTGCCATAAAAATCAGACCGCAAAACGCGCCCGAATTCATTCAAAATCAAAATACGGAGGATGGGATATGAAAAAACACAAAAAACTCGTCGCGGCCGCGCTTATACTGTTGTCTTTGCTGAGCATTTTCAATCTGACCGGATGCAGTATAAAAATCAGCGCTCAGGATCTGACCGAGGGATACGAACCTGAGAGTGTGAACAAAAGAGAGCCGGACAAAGCATTTATCGACTCTCAGACAGACTTTTCGGTAAACTTATTTAAAGTTACGGCAAACAACGAAGGTGAAAACATTCTTATTTCACCGCTCTCTGTCGGTCTTGCCTTGGCTATGACCGCAAACGGAGCCGACAACCAAACTAAAAGCGAGATGGAATCCCTGCTCTGCGACGGGTTTGGAATACAGAGTCTCAACGAATACTTCAGCTCCTATGTAAACAGCCTTGATTCGGGCGAGAAATACAAGGTAAGTATCGCAAACTCTATCTGGTTCCGAGATGATGAAAACCGGCTCTCTGTGGAAAAGGATTTTTTGCAGACCAACGCGAATTACTATTCGGCTCAGATATATAAGTCCCCGTTTGATAAAAAAACGGTAAGTGACATAAATAATTGGGTGAAGCTGCACACGGACAAGATGATCGACAAAATAGTAGATGAAATAGATTACAATACTGTTATGTACCTCATAAACGCGCTTGCTTTTGACGCCGAATGGGAACACGTTTACGAAAAATCCGATATCACGAACGGCACATTTACCTCCTACGGCGGAGAAAAACAAAACACGGAAATGATGATATCGGATGAGCGTCTCTATCTATGCGACGAAAAGGCGACCGGCTTCATTAAAAACTACAGCGGCGGAAAATACGGCTTCGCGGCGCTCCTCCCGAATGAAGGAATCGACATTTACGAATATATACAGGGACTTACGGGCGAAAAACTGCAAAATACGCTTGACAGTGCGAAATCCTCCGCGGTGAAAACGACAATGCCGAAATTCAGCTATGAATATGAAAGCAGTCTCAACGACGCGTTGAAAAAACTCGGAATGAACTCCGCCTTCGATGAGTCAAAAGCCGATTTTTCAAAAATGGGAAAATCTTCAAACGGCAACCTTCATATCTCGGAGGTAAAGCACAAGACATTTATATGTGTAGATGAGCGCGGTACAAAAGCGGGCGCGGTCACAAGTGTTGCAGTGAACGATGAATCGGCACTCATGACAACGTATTCGGTGAAACTTGATCGTCCGTTCGTATATATGATAATCGACAACGATACAAATCTGCCTTTGTTTATCGGCGCGGTTACCGATATAAATTAAACCGACTGAAAAATTCCGGATTATCAAATCCGGAATTTTTTACATTAAATTTCCAAATTTATCCAATTTATAATAATTTTCAGAAAATATTTTTCAAAATTCCTGTACTGAAGTTTTTTCACTTCAATGACAATATTTTATTGACGGTTTCATATTATTTTCACACAATATACATAAAAGCATCGAACATAGTTCTAAATTTAATGTTATAATACTTCCGAAATGATATTGAGTTATCATCAAACACAAAATCATTAAAATAAAGGAGCTCACACATATGGCAAGATTTACATTACCCAGAGATTTGTATCATGGCAAAGGTTCACTTGAAGCGTTAAAAACGCTGAGCGGAAGCCGGGCAATCGTATGCGTCGGCGGAGGCTCTATGAAAAAATACGGATTTCTTGACAAAGCCGTTGAATATTTAAAAGAAGCCGGCATGGAAGTCAGGCTGATAGAAGGAATCGAACCCGACCCCTCGGTAGATACTGTGATGAAAGGCGCGCAAATCATGTCGGAATTCAAACCCGACTGGATAGTCGCGATGGGCGGAGGCTCTCCAATCGACGCCGCCAAAGCCATGTGGATCAAATATGAACATCCCGAAACCACATTCGAGGATATGTGCAAGGTTTTCGGACTTCCCAAGCTTCGCACCAAGGCTAAATTCTGCGCTATTCCCTCTACCTCCGG
>CASEEB010000345.1 GCA_949286815.1 uncultured Eubacteriales bacterium
CCACGCTGCCGGCTCCGATCACCGAATTATCGCCAATCGTAACTCCCGGTACAATTACCGCCCCGGCTCCGATCCAACAATTTTTTCCGATATGAACCGGCATATTAAACTGATACGCCTTCTCCCTCAGCTCCGGCAAAATAGGATGCCCTGCCGAAGCGACGGTCACGTTCGGACCGAACATGGTATGGTCTCCGACATATATATGTGTATCGTCAACCATTGTCAGCCCGAAATTCGCATACACATTGTTGCCGAAATGCACATGCGCTCCTCCGAAGTTCGCATGAAAAGGAGGCTCTATATAACACCCTTCTCCGATCTCGGCAAACATCTGCTTAAGCAATGTTTTGCGCCTCTCCATCTGTGTTGGACGTGTGCTGTTAAACTCATATAACAAATCCAGTTTCTTAAACTGTTCCGACAGTATTTCCTCATCATTCGGAAGATACAACTCTCCGCTATGCATCTTTTCCTTCATACTCATCTTTAACACCAGCCTTTCATGACCAGCCAATTACTGTTTATTTTGTAAACCGCCTTATAATAACATATCTTAATTGCTTTTTCAACCCTTTTATGTTATTAAAAACGTAAGCTCTGCCGAATATCAAAGAATTGCTTTTGAATTTCGACAGTCCAGCAAAGCCGCTAAAAACAACAAAATATCAATAATTTTTTTCAAGGCACAGGTCTCATGGCATTTTTCTCGGAGTCATTTGTATTTCATTAAATATCCTTTTTCTCCTGTTCTTTGCCGGCCGCCTTTTTGCACAGCCGTTTGACTCCTTTACACAGAAAGTCGGATCCGACCGTCAGAGCGGCGGCGATCAATACTTCATTTACATATTGCATAAACCAAGTTTCCTTTCCGTAAACTTCATAAATATATTCTTCGCGATTTTAAAAATGCAGTCTGTGATAAATTCATCAGAAACGCGGGGGGAAAATATATTTTCACAAACCTGTCTTTCCGCGTCACTCCGCATCATCAAATCATAATTTTATATCCGCAAGTTAGTTATAACTAACTTATAAACATTATACATTATTTTTATAAAAAAGTCAATATTAAACGAAAAAAATTTTAAGGCAAAACCTCACAATTCCGCTGTAAAATTCCACAGCCGCATTACGGTTAAACAAATCACAATTTTATTGACATATTTGTAATCTGCGGAGTAAGCGAAAATTGTTCGGATTGCCTTAAATCTTAAATAATACTATCAGGTCACACGGATTCGGATTTCTTTGATTTTTTCTCTTTTTTCCATTTCAGCAAAAGCGCCGAATTTATAATGACCAGAACAGACCCGGCGTTGTGAACAAGCGCGCCTATGACCGGGTTTAAAATGCCCGTAATTGCAAGCGCGATCGCGACAAAGTTCAGCGTCATCGAAAAAATCATATTAAGCTTTATTGTCGTCATCATGCGTCTTGACAGCATAAACAAGTGCGGAAGTTCCTTAACTTCATCATCAATCAAAGCGATATCCGCCGCGTCAACCGCAATATCGCTTCCGACGCCTCCCATGGCAATACCGACATTGGCTTTTCTCAGAGCGGGAGCGTCATTTATTCCGTCTCCGATCATACAGACCTTAATTCCGTTTTTCTGAAAATTCTCAATAGCCGAAAGCTTATCCTCGGGAAGGCAATCAGACCGTATATCATCTATGTGCAGTTGTTGCCCTATATGGTTTGCGGCGTTTGAGCCGTCTCCCGTAAGCAATACGGGAGTTACTCCAATTGCTTTCAGACTGTCGATTACCTGAGCTCCGTCCTCCCTTAATGTATCGGAAAGAACAATATATCCGGCAAATTCATAGTCTAAAACCGCGTAAATTACGGTACATCCCTCCAAAAGATATTTTTGTATCTCTTCTTCTCTCCGCCCAAAGGATATATTGTTAGTTTCGAGCAGTTTTTTATTTCCCGCCATCACCGTCCTTTGATTTACTGTAGCCACAACTCCTTCTCCGGGTATCATTCTGAAATTTTCAACATTGTAAAACGCACCTTGTGCTTTTCCGAAACCGGCAACAATGGCTTTTCCGAGCGGATGCTCCGACATTTGCTCCGCCGATGCCACAAAGCCGTAGAGTTCGCTGTCTTTCAAACAAGGAATAACACTGTGTACCGAAACCACCTGAGGCTTTCCGTACGTTAAAGTTCCGGTTTTGTCAAAAGTAATTCTATCGACCTGTGAAAGTCTTTCAAGCGCGTCTCCCTCCCGCACAAGAAAGCCATGCTTTGTGACGTTGCCGATGGCCGCCATAATAGCGGTGGGAGTGGCAAGCACCAAAGCGCAGGGACAAAATACAACAAGTATCGTGACCGCGCGAATAATTTCTCCGGTGACTATCCATGTAAGAACCGCAGCACTGAGCGCTATCACAACAATCCATGTCGCCCATCTGTCGGCAAGACTTACAATTTTTGCCTTACCCGCGTCGGCAGACTGTACAAGCTTTATCATGCGCCTGATAGAGCTGTCCTCTCCAACCCTTTCGGCGCGCATGTCAAAGGCGCCGAACTGATTTACCGTACCGCTTGAAACGCTGTCCCCGGCACACTTATCCACCGGAAGCGACTCTCCGGTCATAACCGCTTGATTAATTGAGGTTTCTCCGGAAACAATAATGCCGTCCACCGGAACGGTCTCACCCGGAAGCACACGGATGATATCCCCCGCTTTTACCTCCTGCGCGGGAATGACGCTTTCTTCTCCGTTGAAAATAACTCTCGCCGTCTCGGGCGTCAGACGCACCAGCCTTTCAATCCCCGCTCTCGCTTTTGCCACTGTCAAATCCTCAAGCAAAGCTCCGAGCTGCATAATAAACGCCACCTCGCCCGCCGCGAAATCCTCACGTATGCAAACAGACGCCACGAGAGCTATCGAAACCAACACATCGGCCTTGATATCGAAAGCGGTCAAGAGTCCTATAATTGCCTCAAGTATAATGGGAACCCCGCATAAAATCACGGAAACCCACGCGATATCGAACGGCAGGGGTAAAAAATCGGTTTCCCGGTCAATCAGACTCAGAATCAAAGAAGCTCCGGAAACACACAGCAATATTATTTCTTTTTTTATACCGCCGAGCTCCAAAAAGTGTTCTGCTTTTTCAGAAATCTTTTTTACAATCTTCATATGCTCTCCTTATACATATAGGGGTATATGTATATTATACACTGCCGATCGTGTTTTGTCAATAGGCACAATAAATTAAAGCGCAAAATCAAAAAGGCGGAACATCCTAAGACTTCCGACTACCTTCGGATACCGTCTTTTTCCCCGCCTTTATCAAAATTCTTTATAACATATAGAAGTAATCATTGCATGTTTGCGAAACGTTCCACCGCCTTGGTGAAATTTTCAATAGTCTTGTCCGCATCGCCGTGTTCGATTCCGTCTCTTACACAGTGCTTTAAATGCCCTTCCAGCACCACCTGACCCGCTTTATTCAAAGCCGATTTCGCCGCGCTTATCTGAGAAAGTATATCTTCACATGGAATGTCCTGTTCTATCATTCTGTCTATCGCCTGTATCTGTCCGATGATTTTCGCCAGCCTGCGATGCAGGTTTTCCGTATCCATACACTGTTTCATTTTCGATCCTCCGTGCCGCTTTGGCATCTTATTGCAATTATTATAACAAAAAAAAATAAAAAAGTCAAGGAAATCATCATGACCCATACAATACTTTTGACGGCGGAGGTCTTGACGACCTCCGCCTTGGCAGCTTAAAAACCGTAAACTTTTCACACTTTAACAGTGCGCTCATAATGGCAAACAAAGAAAAGAATTTGTTCAAATATAGGGGCTAAACTCCGTCATTCAACGTTTTCAGTGGGGAGATTGTATCTCCGCACTGAAAAAATCAAGCGGCAAAAAATCTTAATTTGGTTATATAGTCCAGTTTCCGCTTTTTGTCTGGATATCAACCATATGCGTATATACCCCGTTTTTTTGATACAGCTTATCCGGCGCCCCTTCTTCGGCAACCCTCCCTTCCGAGAGGACAACTATCTTATCCGCACCCGCCACGGTACGCATACGATGTGCTATAACAAGCACGGTTTTATTCCTGATAAGCTTGGAAATAGCAGACTGTATAAGTGTTTCATTCTCCACATCAAGACTCGCTGTCGCCTCGTCAAGCAAAATTATGGGCGCATCCTTGAGAAACGCTCTCGCAATCGAAATTCTCTGTCTTTCTCCGCCTGACAGTTCACATCCGTTTTCCCCTATCTCGGTGTTCCAACTGTTCGGCAGTCTTTCGGCAAACTCATCACAATTCGCAAGACGCGCGGCCCTCAGCACCTCCTCGTCTGTGGCGTCCTTTTTACCGATACGTATATTTTCCATAACGGTATTGTTAAACAGCGTAACGTCCTGAAACACGATGGAGTAGAGTGACATCAGCGTTTCGGGATCAATCTTTGATATGTCCATTCCGCCAACCGTAATTTTTCCCTTCTGAATATCCCAAAATCTCGCCGCAAGACGTGAGACCGTTGTTTTACCGCCTCCCGATGGTCCTACAAGCGCGGTAACTTCTCCCTGCTTTGCGGTAAAGGATACGTCCCGAAGTACCGTCTCACCGGAATTGTAAGAAAAACCGACATGGTCGAATACAATATCGCAGCCGCGGTTTGTAAGCGTGTCGCTGCCGATTTGAACCGGATGGTCAAGTATCTCATTCATACGGTCAATATTAGTCTGAGTGGCGTTTATAGCCGCGAGATTTTGCAGCGCTCCCGAAAGCGGGTCGTAAAAACGGGACGCAATCAGAAGAAACATAAAGAAGGTCAGTACATCAAGCGAACCGTCAATAAGCAGTAAAGCTCCCACAAGGGCGACGGTTGCGATCCCAAGCTTTAAAATCAGCTGAGCGGAAACCACCCATACCGCCAGCCCGAATTCCGTAATAACCGAACGCTTCTCCACATCTCTTATTTTTTTATCAAGCCCAGACAGATACTCCTCCTCGGCATTATACGCTTTAAGATCACGGACCGTTTCGATATATTCCTGTATACCGTCGGCACACGCCATTTTCACCGCCATTGTCTTTTTATGCATCTTTCTCTGTACTCCGGATGAGAAAAATACGATCGCAAAGGCTATCGGAACTACCCAAAGGACCGCAAGCGCCATACGCCAATCAAAGAAAAACAGAAAGACCGCTATAATTACAGTAGAAATCATCGAACCGTAAAGTTCGGGAAAATAATGAGAAAAATTCTGTTCGAGAGTTGTGCAGTCCGCCATTATTGTGCTTGTAAGGTCGGCAAGATCCTTTTTGCCGAAAAATGACAGCGGAAGCTTACGGAGTTTTTCCGCTATTGATATACGTCTTTTGCCGCTTTCGGTGTAAGTGGCGAAATACGTGGCGTTATACTGAAACCGTGTGGTTACCATTATCAGCAAGATACAAATAACACAGCCCACAATGTAAAAAGCGATCCTGTCCTGCGCGCCGCCGTTCATCAGATCAGACACCAGAAGATAAAGCATTGAGACCGGCAGCATAAACGAAAAATTCTGAAAAGCGCAAGCTACACATCCCCAGATGAGGTCGACCGCGCCCTGTCTTGAGAGCGCAAATTTTTTTTGGAGTTTCTTAACCATACTCTTAACCCTCCTTTGACACTTTCCACTGTGCGGATGTCTGATACTCATTCCACATTTTGGAAAACAACCCGTTCTTTGCGCAAAGATCGCCTCGTTTTCCGTATTCCGCGACGCGACCGTCATCAATAACGTATATACAGTCGGCATTGGCCACAGTAGAAAGCCTGTGAGCAATCATGATTACCGTCTTTCCGCGCGCAAGCTCTCCGAGCGCCTTTTGCACATTTGCCTCATTATCCGGGTCCGCAAAAGCCGTAGCCTCATCCATGATGATTATAGGGGCATTTTTCAGAACGGCTCGGGCAATAGAAATTCTTTGCCCCTCTCCGCCCGAAAGGTAAACTCCGTTTGTACCTATTACAGTGTCAATACCGTTCGGCAATTTATTTATAATGTCTGCGCACTGCGCATTTTCCAGAGCTTTAATAACCTCCTCTCTGCTTGCGTCCGGCTTGCCGAGCCGCACGTTCTCAAGAACAGACGCCTTGAATAGCCGGCTGTTCTGAAAGACAAACGACACCGTATTCATCAACTTATCTTTCGGAATCTCCCTGACATCAACTCCGCCTATCTTTATGCTGCCGCTCCGTGGGTTAAAAAATCGTGCCACAAGGCTTGCGAGCGTAGATTTCCCTCCTCCGGACGGTCCTACAAAAGCCACGGTCTGACCGGGCTCTATTTTCATAGAAATACTTTTTATAACATCTTTGCTTCCGTCATAGCTGAATACAACATCTTTAAGTTCAACAGACGCGTCCTTGGGCAGTTTCGGGGAAAGAGGCTCAGACAACGGCTGAGCTTTTAATACTTTGTCCATTCGCTCAAGCGCATCGGCGACTATCATTCCGTTTTCGCTCATAAACATAATTTTGGTCAATGTCAGACCTATTACGGGAGTTATAATAATATAAAACAACAAATTAAGTAAAAACTCGTCAGTTACCCCGTCTCGCGTCATAAACAGTGCCCCGGCGATTAAAAACGCAAAAACCCCGTTTATCGCCGCCGTATAAAATATCATCGGCAAACGCAATTGTTTGGTATAGGAAATTACCCAGACACCGTAATTATCAATGGTCTGTTTGAATTTTTTGAAAGAAAATACAGTCTGGCCGAAGGTCTTGACCACCGGTACGCCCCTGACATACTCCACTGCCTCATTGGACATAGAGTCAAGCGCGTCCTGATACTGTCTCATTTTCTCGGCCATTTTTCTGCCCGTCATGGTCATCATAATGCAAAATCCTAAAATAACGGGAACAAGACTTAAAAGTCCGAGCCGCCAGTCAAATACAAACAAAAGCACAAGAAGTCCCAAAGGAGTAGCTATTGCTCCCGCTTTGTCGGGAAGCTGATGCGCAAGATATGTCTCTGTCGCGGCGCTGGACTCGTTTATTGTTTTTCTCAGTCTGCCGCTTCCGAAGCTCTCCGTAAATCCAAGCGGAAGTTTTGCTATGCGGTGAGTCATCCCAATGCGTAAATTCGTGGCAACACGAAAAGCCGCCACATGTGAACACATCAAAGCCCCGATATACACCAACACGGCAACTACCGCGAACAATACCGCCATCCATCCGTAATTTTTGATTTCGGTCGCTTGTGAAAAATCCGGAGACACAGCAAGCACGTCGCGTATGATTTGCCATATATACCAGTATGGAACAAGCGCAATCAAAGCGCTTACAGCCGACAATACCCATGAGGCATAAGTCAAAAACCTGTGTCCCCCTGCATATTCCATCAGCCTTGACAAATTAGATTGTTTTTTCTGCTTTTTCAAAGCCTTTCCCCCCTGAAAAATATTTTATATTGCAAAGACGCTTTTTTATAAGACGTCTTAAACATAGCAAATAGTTAGTTATGGCTAACTTGTGCGGTAAAAATTACAGGGCATCAAAACCCCATAATTTCCTTCCAGCCTGCCATATGAAAATTTCTCAATTGCCTGACATATTCCTTGGCGTTCTCCCTTGGCATATCATGTATAAACATTTCAAAATATGCCGAAAACATTCCGCTCACCAGCATATGTTCAAGTCTCGGATCTACATTATAAGCGGGATTTCCGAGACTTTCCATAACCTTCGCGAAAGAACGAGTGGCGGATATCTCAATCTCTACCATTTCATGAACCATATTCCCGTATTTCGTACCGTCGGAACAGCACAGCAACAGCCTGAACTCGTCAAAGTTGTCATAAGCATAGTCGGTCATCCAATCCATGCATTCCGCCGACTGTACTCCCATATACCTTTTTTGATCCTCCGGGCAGAGGCAGGCAAATGCGTTCTGAGTATCTTTAAACTTTTTCATAAAGACATCGTACTGTTTTCCTACCAATGCGTCAAACAATTCTTCCTTACTTTTATAATACCCGTAAAAAGCCCCTGTTGTGACTCCCGCGGTCTTTACAATGTTTCTAAGCGAGGCAGATTTAAAACCTTTTTCAAGAAACTCTGCTTTTGCCGCTTTATGTATCTGCTCAAGCGTATTTCTTTCAGTATCTGCCATACTTCATGCCTCCATATATAACAGTGTTATATA
>CASEEB010000346.1 GCA_949286815.1 uncultured Eubacteriales bacterium
TTGTCGAAAATGTTTCAGTCGATTCAGACGGATAAAACCGATTCAGCTTCATACAGTATATGGATAGCCTTAAATACAATGATTATATCGGGGATTATTCTTCTCATCATACGAAAAAAGCTGGAAAAGCCAAATAAAAAAGCTGTTCTGTACACAGCAGGATACGGTTCAATCAATACCGTTGCGAATTATATGCTGCTGTTGGCGCTCGCGGTGCTTCCCGCGTCTGTTCAATATCCGTTTGTGACCGGAGGAGTGATGATTGTCTCCACGGTTATCAGTATACTGTGCAAACAAACTCCGTCAAAAAAAGAAATAGCGGCGGTGGCGCTGTCTTTTGTCGGAGTGCTTGTGCTTGTGCTTTTATAAAGAACGGAAGTTTGCGTGAAAGTTACATTATATCAAGTCAAAATGCATATGGTTTCACGCATAAAATTTCTTAAAAGCCGGATGCTTTATGTTTCGCCTTGTAAAATTGTTTCGCTTTGCGAAATGAAAATTTTATATATCTATTTGCGTTGCCTTAAGGCAGAATGGGGGATT
Source organism: uncultured Eubacteriales bacterium (assembly GCA_949286815.1). Lineage (GTDB taxonomy): Bacteria > Bacillota > Clostridia > Oscillospirales > CAG-272 > SVTX01. The sequence continues at coordinate 544 of CASEEB010000346.1, forward strand.
TTTATGAAAACGGTAAAATTCGGTATATTCGGACTCGGACGAGGTTCTTCCTTTTATGACAATATTCTTGTCAACAACGGCGACATTGTCGCGGTATGTGATAAAAATGAGGACAGACTCGCAGACGCGAAAAAGCATTTGGGCAAATCGCTTGCCACTTACACAAACTTTGATGAATTTATCAACCATCCCGGCCTGGAAGCGGTTTTTCTATGTAACTTCTTCCATGAACATGCAAAATACGCAATACGCGCGCTTGAAAAAAACATTCATGTTTTGAGCGAATGTACCAGTAACTGCACTATGGCTGAGGGAGTTGCGCTTATCCGCGCCGCCGAAAAGAGCAAGGCAATCTATATGCTCTCCGAAAATTATCCTTTCATGCAGTTCAATCAGGAAATGCGCAGAGTCTACCGCGGCGGAAGTCTCGGCAAAGTCCTGTTTGCCGAGGGTGAATATAACCATCCGCTTAATCCATACAACGCGGCGGAGATCAAAAGCATACGACCTTACCGCAAACATTGGCGGAACTATCTGCCGAGAACCTATTATATTACCCATTCGCTCGCGCCACTCATGTATATTACAGGTTCTGTTCCCGTGAGGGTAAGCGCCATGCCGGTATTTGACCCGTATCCGAGCGATTCCCTGCTTGCGGCGGGAACGGCAGACCGCTCCGCGATAATCACATGCCTGAACAATGACGACTCGGTTTTCCGGGTTACCGGCTGCGCGGCATACGGAGCGCACGGCAACTCTTACCGTATCTGCGGCGAAAAGGGACAGATTGAAAATTTACGCGGAACGGGCGGAAAAATCATGCTTCGCTATAATGCCTGGGATATTCCCGACGGCAAGGAAGAAATAAATTTTTATATGCCGGAATGGAATGACGACGACAAAGAATTGATTGAAAAAGCCGGACACGGCGGCGGAGATTTTTTTGTGATTCGTGAATTCTTTAACTGTATACGCAATTCCGAAAAGCCCATGTTTGACGAATATTTTGCCACGACAATGGCGTCGGTCGGAATTTTGTCTCACCGAAGCCTGCTGGAGCGAGGAGTTCCGTACGATATTCCGGATTTTCACAGTGAAGAAGACAGGAAAAAATATGAAAACGATACTCTCTCACCCTTCTGCGGAAGTGACGGGAGTGAACCAAGCCTTCCGAGATGCTCGCACCCGGAATATGAGCTTACCGAAGAAGAAATCGCATATCTGGATAAACTTTTTGCCGAATAAATTCCAATATCCGAAAATCCGCCGCCTGACGATTTTAATGTCGTTCAGGCGGCAATTTTGCGAGTTGTCCACACACATGACAGTATTGTTATCGCAATATGAATACAAATTTTTGTCAGTCAGCGACATGGGAGCATCAGCGTGTCAGTTGAATGTGCATTGATTTTTTGTCATGACGTCACCAATAAAGATACCGCCATGACAACACTTAAAAACACTAAATATTACAATTTAATATGGCAAACTAATTTGTTCCCCATTATATAGAACTATAGACCAACTTCCGGCATCATTTGAAATATCTTTTACCATATCAGATAAATCTAAAGAGCCTTCCCATAAATTATCATTAACAGAATATTTTAATATTTCCGCTTCACACACAACATAAGTGATATCATTTATAGGTATTATATCTACGCATGGAGTAACCAATTCTTTTTGGAAAAGCACAACCTGCTTTTTATAATCAATAATAAAACAACAATCCGTAAGACATAGCAAAGATTGATTGAGCATGACATAAGAAATATATGGGACTGTATGAAGCCCGATATAAGTCTGTTCTGTTAATATTTTAGTTTTGGTGTGACGTTCAAATAACGAAAAATACTGTTTAGGATTATTTGACGATGCATTTATTGTTAAAAAATTCTTTCTCAATGCTTCATATTCATCATAATCTATTTCGGTTATATCCCAGTTAT
>CASEEB010000347.1 GCA_949286815.1 uncultured Eubacteriales bacterium
GACGCGAAGCTTTTTGTGGTAGGGGAGTATGGAAGACATTACTGCCAGTATCACAATATTCCCATTGAGCAGAATTTTATCTATACCGCGCAGAATCCCACACTTCATCGCGCAAGGGAAATATCCGATTCGCTGCTTGAACTGTTCAACGATAATAAATTAAAGAAAATTTATGTGATTTACACGGACTATGCCCGCAGAGGGGAGCCTGTCGTATGTTCTACCAGAATTTTGCCGTTTCATCATATGCAGTTTGATACTCCGACTGATGAGAAACTTGTAAATACGCCGTTTTCATTTGTTCCGTCGGTTGAAAAGGTACTGGAGAATATGGTGAGCAGTTATGTTACGGGATTTATTTACAGCGCCTTGACAGACAGTTTTTGCTGTGAGCAGAATGCGCGTATGGTGGCAATGGATGCCGCAAACCGGAACGCACAGAAAATTTTAGAGGAGCTTTCGGTGCATTATCACAGGATGAGACAGGGAGAGATAACTCAGGAAATAACGGAAATTTCCGCGGGCGCGAAATATCATAAAAATCATGAAGAGAAAAGAACCGGAGGTGAACTTCAATGACAACCGGAAAAATCGTAAAAATTTCGGGGCCGGTCCTTGACGTATCATTTGAGGAGGGTAAGCTTCCGAAAATCAGAGAGGCGCTTACTTTGACAACCGAGGGTAAAAAATATACCATGGAAGTGGCGCAGCACATCGGTAAAGATACGGTACGCTGCATTATGCTTGCCGAGAGCGAGGGATTGGGATGCGGCATGGAGGTCACGGCGACCGGTCATACTATAGAGGTGCCCGTGGGTAAATGTACGCTTGGCAGGCTTTTCAATGTGCTTGGAGAACCGGTGGACGGGGGAGAGCCTATAGATGAAAGCGCGGAAAGATGGAGCATTCACCGCAAAGCTCCGGATTTTTCAGATCAAAATCCCTCTGTTCAGATGCTTGAGACAGGAATAAAAGTGATCGATCTGCTTGAGCCTTATGCCAAGGGCGGTAAGATAGGTCTGTTCGGAGGCGCCGGAGTAGGCAAGACGGTGCTTATTCAGGAGCTTATACACAATGTCGCCATGAAGCATGGCGGGTATTCGATATTCACCGGCGTGGGAGAGCGTTCAAGAGAGGGCAATGACCTGTGGAGTGAAATGAAGGCAAGCGGGGTGTTTGACAAGACCGCGTTGGTATTCGGACAGATGAACGAGACTCCGGGCGTCAGAATGAGGGCTGCGCTGTCGGGACTTACAATGGCGGAATATTTCCGTGACAGAGAAAATAAGGACGTATTGCTGTTCATAGACAATATATTCAGGTTTGTTCAGGCGGGAAGCGAGGTTTCTACTCTGCTTGGAAGAATGCCTTCGGCAGTGGGATATCAGCCGACATTGGCGGAGGAAATGGGTACGCTTCAGGAAAGAATCACGTCCACCAAAAGCGGTTCGGTAACCTCGGTTCAGGCGATATATGTCCCCGCCGACGACCTTACTGACCCCGCCCCCTCCACGACCTTTTCACATTTGGACGCTACGACAGTCCTCAGCCGAAAGATTTCCGAGCAGGGCATTTATCCGGCGGTGGATCCGCTTGAGTCCACATCGAGAATTCTGGAAGCGGATATTGTGGGCGAGGAACATTACCGTATCGCCAGAAGTGTGCAGGAGATTTTGCAGAAGTACAAAGAACTTCAGGATATAATCGCAATTCTGGGTGTTGACGAGCTGAGCGATGAAGATAAACTTACAGTGTCGCGCGCCAGAAAAATTCAGCGTTTTCTTTCGCAACCGATGTTTGTCGCGGAAAAATTCACCGGGGTTGCCGGCGCTTTTGTGCCTTTGAGCGAGACGTTGGCGGGCTTTAAAGCAATCATCGAGGGAGAAGTTGACGATCTGCCTGAGATCGCGTTTTATAATGTGGGTACGTTGGAAGACGCCCGGAAAAAAGCGGAACAGCTGAAAGAACAATAATAAAAGGAGGTGCGTTTGAACATGGCAGGCTTTGTGTTGAATATTCTGGCGGCTGAAAAAAAAGTTTACAGCGGGAATTGCGTATCAATGGTATTTCCGGCGACCGACGGTCAGTACGGCGTTCTGGCGCATCATCAGAATACAATTATGGCGGTCGTTCCGGGCGAACTTACTTTTTGCGATGAGCACGGCGAAAATTTTGTTTTTGTAGTATCGACCGGATTGGTTAAGATAGAGGAAAATGAAGTGCTTGTGCTTGTAGAGACCGCGGAAAAGCCTGAGGAAATCGACAGACTTCGCGCCGAGCGCGCGGCGGTCGAGGCAAAGGAAGCGCTTTTGCTTAAAAAAAGCCTACAGGAGCGCCGCTCGGCGGAGATGAAGCTTGCGAGGGCAATGAGCCGAATGAGAGCGAAAAGCAGTATCAATAATCGGTAATAGGTCCTATGCTGAATTATTTTTTATAGAGGCAGTGTAAGTTTAACTTTTATTTGTTATTACCTGTTTAACTCCGAGTATTGCGATGATTAATACATAAAAATCCAAAGCATTCAGATTGCTGAAAAAGGTAACAGCACTGTCAAAATGACGGAAAGTCTTCGCCCGTTTTCAAAAGGCGGCGCGGTGGAGGGCGCGGAGCCCTCTCTTTCAAGGCACCATAGGCGCCGGAATCTGCTTTGAAGAAGTTTCCCTTCGCAGAGCGTGAAATAAAAACAAAAAAGACTTGGGCAGCCGTACATTATCCTGCTCAAGTCTTTTGAGTTGTAATTAAATTCGCATATACATAAAAATTTTTAATTCTTTTCTATAAC
>CASEEB010000348.1 GCA_949286815.1 uncultured Eubacteriales bacterium
TGACAAACTTGGTATATAACCTTTGTCGCTACTCCTTTTTGATCCGAAAGGAGGCTGTCACGGGATAACTGTACCCTTTTGCGGGAAACGCCCGCAATTTCGGGGGTTCCAACCCCAACATATACATGAATTTTGAGGCAGGAATGCGATTCGCCACCCTGATTTCATTTTTTCGCTGTTGAATCGCAAAATTTAATACTGGGAACTAATTTTTAGAGGTTCCCTAAAATAATATATTGAAATTTAAATTTTGAAAAAGCCTATAAACAAAATTACTTTTAAAAATTTATTTAGGAGATATCAAAATGAGCGAATTGAAAATTAATTATTCACAATTTTCTCCCGAATATTTACTTAATATATTGCGGATAAAGTATCATTTACCTATAAATTCTAAATGTATCTTTTATAAACAAGGACTTAATGATATTTATAAAATTATCACACCGAATGAAAATTATTTTCTGAGAATATCACTGTGCGGTGTACATAAAACATGCGAAATTGAAGAAGAAATTAACCTGATTTTATTTCTTCGCTCATGTGGATTGCCGGTAGTAGAACCGATTGCTCTCGTTGATAATTCCTATGTATGGCAGGTAGGCGCGCCGGAAGGTATGAGACAGGCGGTGATGTTTCGCGGCATTTGTCAAAACCCAACCGGAGAGGCTGACGTCAGAATGAAAAATCTCGGTGAAATAATTGCAAAAATGCATATTTCAGTCCGGGCTTTCGACATTAAATCCACCAGACCTAATATAGATTTCAATATGCTTGTACAAGAACCGATTTCACTGTTAGCTCAATTTTTAATGCACCGCCCGGATGATATTGATTTTTTAAATAAAACCGCAATTAAACTATGGAGAACGGTTGAATGTATACTTACGGACACCGATGAGATAATAGGTTTTTGTCACGGTGATATACAGCCTAGTAATTTCTTTTTTCGGGGAGAAAATCCTGTCATTTTTGACTTTGATTGTATGGGAAAAGGTTATTTTGTATACGATCTTGGCGTTTTATTATCTAATTTGACTTTTTTGGACAATGAGATATACCAAACACCTATATGGAATTCCGTAATTAAAGGATATTGCGAAGTTCGTCCGCTGAAAAACGGCGAAAAAGATGCCGTTTATATATTTGCCGCATTGCATATGCTTCGGGTAATGGTATTTCACGCAAAGTTAAGAGAGCAAAACCAAGGCGCGTTTTACTATATGACGGAGCCATATTTGAGTACATTTTTTGGCGCGTATAAACGTTTGGTTTATTTGGCATACAACAAATCGAATTTGGATATGGAGAATAATTAAAAATTAAGTTTAGAGTTAAAGCATTATCTGATTAATATGTCAGTCGGATATTTTTCGGTTAAAATTGCACAGGGTACGGCGGGGTTAATACAGACCGCTTCCCTGTGCGTCTTTTTGCTCTTGAAAAATTATTTTTAAATGCAGAACTTTAACCTCATGAAAGGTCAGTTATGTACTTGGATTTTTTGCGTTGTCCAAATAATTCTCCGCCTGCTTTGTAAACATTTCATAGTACTCACCGTGTAAAAGCATCAGTTCGTCATGAGTACCTGTTTCTTTTATGCTTCCGTTGTCAACCACAATGATTCTGTCTACATTTCTTATAGTTGATAAACGGTGCGCGACAATAATTGTTGTTGTAAGGTTACTGCTGTCAAGAATAAGCTTAGTCATTTCATATTCGGATAGGGGATCAAGAGCCGACGAGGGTTCATCAAATATCAATAAGCCGAAATCGCGGGTAAAAAGCCGCGCGATTGCCATTTTCTGTATTTCGCCTCCGGACAGTTCTATGCCGTTTTCGTCAAATTCCTTTGTCACCTCTGTTGTAATATCCGCGTGGTTTTTCTCAAGAACATTGTTTAATCCGGTTTTATTGACGATATATTCAAGCGTGTCGTCATCCGCGCTTCCGTACAAGCCGATATTGTCCGAAAAAGACATGGCGTATATATTGGAATTCTGAAACGCCGCGCCTATTCTGCTTCTGAGTTCGTTGACGTCGTACGATTTTATATCTATTCCGTTTATACGGATACTTCCGTTGTCAACATCATAAAAACGCATAAGCAATTTGACCAAAGTGGATTTTCCGACGCCGTTTCGTCCGACTATGGCAACCTTTTCTCCGGGATTTATGTACAAATTAAAGTTGTTTATTTTAAAATTTGAGTTAGGATATGAAAAAACCGCGTTTTTAAATTCCACCGAAAACGCCCCGGAAGACGGTTCGGTTTTTTGCGGGTCATCATTTGTCTCTATTTTTGAAATAACGCTGAAAAACTCACGTATTTTTTCACCGTGCATTCCCAATCTGTCGCCTGATTTTATCATATCAAACAAATCGTAAAGATATTCGTCAAGCTTTTCGACCGAGAGCATAATTGTCATGTAAGTGGCAGACCCGATAATATTCCCGGTATAAATGTTATAAGCGATTATCAGAATTATGGCTATCATTATGACCCGGTATACAATATCTCCAAGCGCCGACCACAGAAAAAATTTTCTGCCGGACTTTTTGAGAATCGAAATTTTTTTGCCGGACATTTTGTCGTAGTTTTTAAATATATAATTTCTTAACCCTGTGCTTTTCAAATCGGCGCTGTAATTTTTGAGATAAAATATCCGGCGTGTATAATCCAGCCTGCGGTCAACGGGTATTATTTCATCTTCCATTTTCAGGTCCGCTTTGTTGTATTGAAACGCCGCGTAAAGCCTTATTATCATGCTGACAAAGCACAACAGGACTACTATCAGATTGTTCGCCGCGACTATGCCTATCAGGGATACAATTACGACAATCGCCGAAAGCGTTTGATTTATCAGAGAAAACGCCTCCGCAGAATTTGCCGAGTGCTGATCTATTGCCCATTTATACTTGTCATAATATTCGGGGTCGTCAATATACTTATAGTCGGTTTTGAGCACCTGAAGGTATACGCCGCGTTTTATTTTCAGGTCTATTTTCACATTCGCAATGTTCTTTAAAAAGTACATATAAATATCTTCCACGAGCGGAATAAACGCTATCGCGCATTGAAATGCAATGACCAATAGCAGTATTTTTCCCATGAAGCCCCCGAATCAAGCGCTCCCATGACCTGAGCCGGAAAAATGACCGCCAGTATTCTTGCCATGGGGACTGCTATTATCCAGAATAACAGTGTCAATATCACATATGGTTTGCTGTATTTCCAATATGGTTTGTACAGCCAGAAAATATTTCGGACTTTACTTAAGGGTTTTTTCATATTAATTTTTTGTCTGTCAGTGCATTAAAACCGTAACGTTTTCAAACGAAAAAGACAGACTGCCGCCTTTCTTTAACAATAATGTTTTCCCGAAATCAATGGCGCAATTGTTTTTTCTCAGAACAATTTGCTTTTATTATATATTTGTTTTTATAAAATGTCAATATTTTTTTACAAATTTCCGCTTTTTTCGTCATTGCCCTCGGTTTTTGTTGTGACTATTAATTTAATATAAAATAGCAACACAGAATTTGTACTTATTTGGACTATTTGTGTTTGTTTTATTTTTATGAGATTTTTCACGTTTGCTTACTCATCTGTTCAGGATAAATTAAGCTTGCAGATATTTAACATTTTGTAATATACTTGACAAAATAATGCCCAAATGATATAATGTATACAGTACATGAACTCAAAAGAATAATATTTCCCTGTATGCTGCAGTTTTGCAAAACACCATATATTTCATACTAATATAAAATTTATAATAAAAAAGTCACACATGTTTATTTTCAAACGTGGGACTTTTAGGTTTTTGGAACTCTCCCCGTCGTGGGAGAGTATATTTGCGCCTGCAGTTTTTGTCGTTTGTGGGCAAAAAAACGTATACCAAGGAAGGATGGTCGTACAAATGGATTCCGAAAAACTGTCGGAAGAAGAAAAGCTTTCGAGGGGAAACATATGGAAGCTGATATTTACAATGGGTTTTCCGGTACTGATAGCCCAGATTGTAAATATGCTTTACAACATTGTTGACAGAATATATATAGGGCACATCGAGGTTATCGGCAGCGACGCGCTGACCGGGCTTGGAGTATGTAATCCCATAATAATGTTTGTGTCGGCGTTTGCCGCGTTTGCCGGATTCGGAGGCGCGCCGTTGGCGTCGATTGCCATGGGCAAGGGAGACCGCAAACGAGCTGAAAAGATTTTGGGCAACGCGACTTTTATGATAATTGTCTTCTCGGTGATTCTGACCGCGGTTTTTATGGCTGTTAAAAAACCCTTTCTTGAATTGGTCGGAGCGTCCGAGGTAACCTATCCTTATGCGGACGAGTATATATCCATATATTTGCTAGGGACCTTATTTGTACAGGTATCAATAGGATTAAATTCCTTTATCACAGCGCAGGGCAAGTCCAAAACGGCAATGTTTTCGGTGCTGATAGGCGCGATTACCAATATTATACTTGACCCGATTTTTATTTTTGCCTTTGATATGGGAGTGAAAGGCGCGGCAATAGCAACCGTAATATCTCAGCTTTTTTCCGCTCTTTGGGTCTTTTTGTTTCTTGTGTCGGGTAAGTCCGAGCTTCGCATAAAATCAGAGTGTTTGAAACCGGATATTAAAGTGATAGGAAGCGTTATGGCGCTCGGCGTCTCCCCGTTTATCATGCAGTCAACCGAGGCGCTGATATCTATCGTTCTTAACAGCGGACTCCAGAAGTACGGCGGCGACCTTTATGTCGGCTCGCTTACTATACTGCAAAGCGTCATGCAGTTTATCACCACCCCCATCAACGGATTTACTCAGGGTGTACAGCCGATTATGAGCTATAATTTCGGCGCGGGAAACAAAGACAGGGTAATACAGACTTTCAAGCGCATGACTTTGTTGGTAGTTTCCGCTTCGTTTGTGATTGCCTTGAGCACCATGCTGTTTCCCTCATTTTACGCGTCGCTGTTTACGGAAAGCCGGGAGCTTATAGCTTTGGTTGACAGAGTTATGCCGATATTTATGTGCGGAATGCTGATTTTCGGTATACAGCTTAGCTGTCAGACCGCCTTTATGGCGCTGGGACAGGCTAAAATTTCTCTGTTTGTGGCTTTGCTGAGAAAGGTAATACTGCTCATTCCTTTCGCGCTTATATTCCCCATTGTTATGGGCAATGATGTAATGGGTATTTATATTGCGGAACCGGCAGCCGACATAATCGCGGTTATATGCTGTCTGACACTGTTTTTGCTGAACTTCAGGAAAATTCTTGAAAAGGGAGCCTGATATAAATTCCGTATACCGTGTTGTTTTTTAAAGCAAGGCGCACCGAAGGAACAAAGCTGTTTTGCGGTTATCACTATCCACAAAAAACTTTTCATTAAGCGGATTTATATGTTTAAATATACAAACATTTGTAAGACAAAAGCGTAATTTATCAAAATCCCTTGACTCAAATTTGTTTTTGATGTATAATTATAATATTATAGAATAAAATTTTTGAGAAAAACGGAGATCGGCGCAGAGGTCGTTTGCCCGACAGGGATGAAACGGTCCGCGCGGCGGTTTGCCGCCGTTTGGCGGCAGGAAAGGATTATTTTATGAACAGAGTTTACAACTTTTCGGCAGGACCATCCATGCTTCCTCTACCGGTACTTGAAAAAGCAGCAAGCGAATTGGTCTGCTACGGAAATTCCGGAATGTCGGTTATGGAGATGAGTCACCGATCTCCGGAATATGAGGCAATCATCAACGACGCTGAGAGTATGCTTCGCAAGCTTATGAATATTCCCGACAACTATAAGGTTCTCTTTTTGCAGGGCGGGGCGTCCACTCAGTTTGCCGCGGTTCCGCTTAACCTTATCAACAGAACCGAATCCAAAAAGGGACTTTACGCGGTTTCGGGTCAGTTTTCCGGAAAGGCTTTTAAGGAAGCCGTAAAGCTCGGATATAACGCGGAGTGCATCGCCACAACAAAAGACGATAATTTTGACCATGTTCCGGTAATAACCCCGGATATGATCGACCAGAGCGCCTCATACCTTCACATTTGCTTTAACAACACCATATACGGAACAAAATATGATTACATACCCGAGACCGGAAACGTGCCGCTCGTCGCGGACATGTCCTCATGCATTATTTCCGAGCCGGTGGATGTGACAAAGTTCGGAGTCATATATGCCGGAGCACAGAAAAACATGGCGCCCGCGGGACTTACTATAGTAATTGTGCGTGAGGATCTGCTCGGATTCGCCGAAGAGAAAATGCCCACGATGCTCGATTGGAAGGTCATGGCGGATAACGGCTCTATGTACAATACTCCTCCCTGCTACACCATATATATGGCAAAGCTTGTGTATGAATGGATACTGAGCATCGGCGGACTTGAAGCAATGAAGAAAATGAATGAGAAAAAAGCGGCTTTGCTGTACGGATATCTTGACAGTCAGAATTATTACATAGCGCCTGTCAAGCCGTCTTCCAGGTCTATGATGAACGTAACGTTTGTCACGGGCAACTCAGACCTTGACAAGAAGTTTGCATCCGAGGCTTCTGCCGCCGGGCTGAAGAACCTCAAAGGTCACCGTTCTGTCGGAGGAATGAGAGCCTCGATTTACAACGCAATGCCATATGAGGGCGTTGAGGCGCTTGTCGGGTTCATGAAAAAATTCGCGGAGGAAAATCCTAAGGCGTGAGACGGAATGCCGAGGATTTTCGGAAAGTTTGCAAATCAGAAAACATTATATATTATATAAAGTTCTTACGGAGAACAGCGTGAACGGTTTATCCCGGCTTTTCAAAATAGTGTGATTTCACGTGTAATTCTGAAAAGCCGAACGCCATCAAATTATTTTGCCAAGCAATTTGCTTGACGCAAAACCCGAAAGTTTTTAAGTCTATTTGAGCCGTCTTTGGCGGCATGAGGAGTATTATTATGAACAACATTTTGTTAATGAATAAAATTGCGGCTGTCGGCACGGATAAGCTTGACCGCAATATGTACAATGTGGGAGACAATGTCAGCGCACCGGACGGAATTATGGTCAGATCGGCGGCAATGCACGACATGGAATTCAATCCTGAGCTTAAGGCAATAGCCCGCGCGGGAGCCGGAGTGAACAATATTCCGCTTGAACGCTGCACAGACGCGGGAATAGTGGTCTTCAACACTCCCGGAGCGAACGCGAACGGCGTCAAAGAGCTTGTTCTGTGCGCGCTTATACTTGCCTCAAGAAACGTTGTAGGCGGAATAGAATGGGTCAAGACACTTTCCGACGATGTGGCAAAAGCGGTCGAAAAGGGAAAGAGCAAATTTGCCGGCACCGAGATAAAGGGTAAAACGCTCGGTATAATAGGTCTCGGCGCTATCGGCGGAATGGTTGCCAATACCGCCGTACACCTCGGCATGGATGTTGTGGGCTGTGACCCGTACCTTTCGGTTGAAGGCGCGTGGAATATCAACCACCACATCAAAAAGGCAGCTACATACGAAAATATATATGCGGTTTCCGATTATATCACGCTTCATGTTCCAGCGACACCCCAGACCAAAGGAATGATAAATAAAGAAACAATCGCCCAGATGAAAGACGGCGTTAAAATCCTTAACTTCTCACGGGCAGACCTTGTGGTAATTGACGATCTCAAAGAGGCGCTGGCGTCCGGAAAGGTTTCCGCATATGTGACCGATTTCCCCTCCGAGGAAATTATAAATGTTCCCGGTATAATTGCCATTCCTCATCTCGGCGCTTCTACCGAGGAATCCGAGGATAACTGCGCCGTAATGGCAGCTCTTGAACTTAAGGACTATCTTGAAAACGGCAATATCAGGAACAGCGTCAACTTCCCGGCGCTTGTTATGCCTCGCAGCGGAGACCACCGCATCTGTGTTTTGCACAAAAATATTCCTACAATGCTTTCACAGATAACCGCTCTTTTGTCGGAAAACAATATCAATATTGAAAATATGACAAATAAGTCGCGCGGAGACGTCGCCTATACGGTTACCGATATCGCGGGAGATATCGGCAAGGTTTCGGTAGATAAAATCAAAAACATTGAAGGTATTATAAGAGTCAGAGTAATTTAATTAAATTCAGAAAATCGTTTTGAATATTTACCCGTATTTATAACATATTTTCTGCTGATATGCAAGGATTATTTACATTAATTTAATACAGCGAAAAAACAGCCAAACGAATATTAATTTTGGGGACAATAATTCAATGAAGAAAATTAACATTTCGGTTAACCCTTATCTTGAGTTGATTAACAGCGTTCTCCTTACAAGCAGATATAATGAAATTACCGCGCCGTTCATCGGATACGGTCTGATGAACGACGCGGAAAATGAATATACGTATGCTATAAAATCGTTTTTTGCCGAATATAAAAATCACAAAGTATATCAGACAGTTGAGAATATGATACAGTACGGATTTATTTTTTCCCGTCCCGTAGAAGTCGCGTTATCGTTGGCAGACAACGAAGATTTCACAGTACAATATACTTTGTCTCCGTTATGTATCAAATATTGCGGCGGTATAGATAAAATAAAAGAGCTTATCGCGTTACTGAAAGAACTTGCTGTTGAAAGCGATTACTTTCAATTTTACAATAAAAACAAAGCATTTTATAATGTCTATATAGAAAAAGCAAATGAAACCGTAAATGCCTTCAATTTCCCGGACATCCTTGAAAATGAATTCGGAGAAGAACAAAATTCATATAACTATATCATTTCCGCACTGATGAAGGGAAATTTCGGCGTTCATTTTGTCAACGACAAAACTCAAAAAGCGGACTTGTTTTCGGTTTTTACGACCGATTCACTGAGTATGTCCTGCGGCATTTTACTTCATGAGTTTTCGCACCCATTCATAAACCCGCTGACCGAAAAGCACATCAACCTTGTACACAAATACGATGACGCTTATGACAAGCTCGCAAAATCCAGATTGCCGGATTTCCGGTCCGGCTATGGGGATTTTGAAGAATGTGTCAATGAGCACTTGGTCAGAGCCATGACGATACACCTTCTGCAAAAGTGCGGGCTTACCGATCTGTCTGACGAACTTAAGAAAATAGATTTGGACTGCGGATACAGATATATTCCAAAGATACTTGAAAAATATAAAGAATACGACAGCAAACGAAATATATATCCCGATTTTGACAGCTTTTATCCCAAACTGATTGAGGTATTTTCAGAAAATATTGATTAAGCGAAATTTCACGTCTGAAATTTCAAGACGTCAATAAAAACGCGACCGAACAAATTAAACAAACCATAAAAAGTCTGTATGACTTAAAAAGGGCTGAATCAATTTCAGAAAACATTTTCGTTATGCAGTTACCCTATAAAAACACCCGCTATCTTTAATCGACAGCGGGTGTTTTTTCATTTACAACAAATGAGCAAAATTCAATTTGACTTAAACCTTTATTCTCACTTGCCGAAAAACAATACTGATTTGAAAATTAAAAGCTTCTCTGCCGTAAAATCTGTCCGTCTTCATATTTTTTTGCCTGGGTGGTGAAAAGAAGATAATATTTTCCTTTCAGTGCCATCAGTTCTTTATGCGTGCCTTGTTCCGCCACTCCCCCGTTTTCAAGCACAACTATTTTATCCGAGGATACGGCGCTTGAAAGTCGGTGGGAAACGAAAATTGTAGTTTTGCCTCCCGAAAGCTGTGTGAACTGATTGTAAATTTCGTTTTCAGCCATCGGATCAAGCGCGGCTGTAGGTTCGTCGAGAATGAGAATGTCGCTTTTGCCGTAAAATGAGCGTGCTATCGCCACCTTTTGCCACTGACCTCCCGAAAGGTCTGTACCGTCTTTTTCAAATGCCCTTGTAAGCGGCGTATTGAGTTTTTCGGGAAGTTTTTCGATAAAATCAGTGGCATCCGCACATTTGGCAGCCGCATAAGCCATATCTTCATTGTATTCGCTTTTTACGTCACCGAAATGAATGTTTTCCCCTACGCTGTAGGCGTATTTTCCGAAATCCTGAAAAATTATTCCGTACATCGGGTAAAGGTCATCCAACGAATATTGTTTTATGTCGATGTCGTCGAGCAGTATACAGCCCTCAGTAGGGTCGTACAGGCGTGTCATAAGCTTAATAAGCGTGGTTTTCCCCGCTCCGTTCAGCCCCACAAGCGTTATATTTTCACCCGGCTCAAAAACAAGATTGATATGTTTTAAAACATAAACATCACTGCCGGGATATTTAAACGAGACGTCTTTGAATTCTATCCTGTGACCGACGTTTCTCCGGGGAGGGGGACAAGGCAACTTCGGACTTGTTATGTGGGGTTCTTCATTGAGAAACGCAATAAGATTGTCTATAAACAGGGTTCCTTCGTAAATTGTGGCAGAGGTGTTGATGAGAGTATTGATTTCATTGGCGAGAGTTGTAAGCGCTGAGGTATACAGCGTGAAATCACCGATAAGAAAATCTCCCGTAAGGACGTTGCCGATTATATATACATAACACGCGAAGTTTACCGCGGATGAGCAAATCAGAAAAATCGACTGCCATATGTTCTCACGTATTATCAGTTTTTTTAGCCCGTTGAAATACCGGAGAAAAGACGCCTTGAAGCTTTTGATAAAAGTATCCGCGAGTCCGAAAATACGCACCTCTTTGGCAATATCCCGGTTCACCGCGCGCTCGGCATAGTAATTCATCTCACGGCGGTACTTGCTTTTGTTTCTCACATACTCTGCATTTTTTCTTCGGTAGATAAAATTGATTATCGCGGACGGCACGGTTACCACCGCAATGGCGAGAGCCGCGAGCGGCAGAGCGGAAGCCAGTATTGTCAGGTATGATATCATTGATATGAGCGTGGATATTACAGTGAATGTGTTGTTAAGTATAGTTACCGGACGTGTACCCGCTTCTCGGTTCGCGTTTTCCAACTTTTCGTAAAATTCGGGCGTGTCGTATGAGGACAGGTCAATTTCCTTGGATTTTTCCATTATTTTAAGCTTAACGGTTTTTACGACCTGCTCGCCCGTAATCCGTGAGGTATAGTTCGAGAGTCTTGTAGTCAGTCGGTTAAGTATCTGAAACAGGAACATGAATATAGTCAGCTTAAGCAGACCACTATCGTATATGTTTGGAATTTCCACCCCCTGAGAGGCGTCAATCGCTATATTTTGCAACGAATTTATAAGTGATTGTGAAATCAAAGAGGAAATAACGGGAACCGCCCCCTGTATCACCGCGATTAATATCATTATAAATAAAATAAAAGGATTCGTGATAAATACCAAACGGAATGAATAAAAAAATCTGTAAAAAAACGCGGAAATACCTTTGAATATTGACTTTATTTTGCTCATTTAGCCTTCCTTTCATGTGAGGGACGGATAATTTTAATCAAAATTTATAAAATCACTCAAAATTGAAAATTAATTGCGACAAATAAAATCCTCTCTCATGTTATTTTATATTAATTTTATCAAAAAAATCGGCAAAAATATATCTATCTGTTATAATGTATTGTAAAAATTTATTGTTGATGTCAGTTTGTCAGCATCGAGTACTTACTTTCCTGTGACAACTTTATGTGGTACACTAAAGTATCCTTGATCAGTATGTCTCTCGGATTCGTTAGATTCCAATCCCCTTTCGACTACTCGGCTCCTTTATTTTATCATATTCTCTTCATTTTGTATGTGTTGTTTTCATTATTCTTGTGATTAACCAAAATGACAATCTGTCCCGTTCGGAATCTGAAAATTAAAATTTAATAAAATCATGTAAGCATCGAGGAATCGATGAAAGTCGCAACATTCCATAAACCGCATGAGATACAGGTTGTATAGTTTATTTACAAAAAGCGTTTGCTTTTAATCGGCGGTATTTCCTCAATTTTTGAGGTTTATCGCTTTGATTGTGTGAGAAAATCTAAAAATGGTCTATCGGAATAAACATCCGATTGTGGTGTGATATCAAACATAAAAATAGATATTATTAATTTGATCGCAGGAGAGATTTTGTATAATATGAACAATATCCAATTCTTTTTATTGTGCATGCACACAAACTTTATGAATATAAAAGTATATATATTGATAAAATATCACAAACATGTTATAATATATCTATGAATTGTGATGTTAATGAACTTAGGTACATAATGATAATAACATAAATATATTTTCACGGTCACTAAAGCGATTTGTCTGAATGTGTCGGTTGTAAGTATGAACCTATATGTGAACGTTGTCCCGGCATGGCTTTGCTAGAGGGAAAGGGGTTGTTTTCCTGCGATCCGTTAGCAAAATGTGTTGCAGAAGTAAGAATGCAGGATTGAAATTTGTACTAATGTAATCAATTTTTTCTTGGCGTATAAGTTATTTACCGGGTAATTAGTCTGCAACCGGTTGATTTCCTTGTTCCAAATCTGCGTTTACAAGAATTGTAATGAGGTTGTTATGATCAAAATTATTCGAGCGGTCAGAGATGTTCTGACAAGTATTCATCAGGGCAATCGGTGGCTGATTGCTCTGTGCGGTCTTGTTGCCGCTGTTTCCGGCGTGGCTGCGTCATTATTTGTGTGGACGAACGCTAAAGTTTTGGATTTGGGTATTGCTGTTGCGCAGAACAGAATGACTTTCGACGCTTACACTGTATATCTGGGGTTATTCTGTATTTGCATTTTGCTACCACAGCTAGCCAATATTCTACTGCAAAGTTATATCGAGCCTGCAAGTGCGCTGATTCTTCGCACGTCATTCAAAGGCAAAATGCTGCAAAAGCTGAAAAGGATGCGATATGAGCATTTTGAATCTGACGAATCTTTGGAGGTCATCGACAAAGCGTATTCCAGAGCAGAAGAGGCAGCCCTGCATATTTTCCCCAACTACTTTTTCCGTCTTATTTCCTCTCTGTTGGCCGCAGTGGGCACGCTGTACATCTTTGCCGAGGTTCGCTGGTGGCTGCTACCCGCTATACTGCTACCCTTTTTTCTGGACACTTGGCTTTCTGCCAAAAATCGCTTCAACATCTATGACGAGATGGAGGGCTACTGGGAAGAGGAGCACCGTTATACAGTGTTGGGCGAAATGCTTAAAACGAGGGAGTATGTGCGTGAAAACAGCCTGTATGGAGCCACAGACTATCTAATTAAAACCTATCGTGAACGTATGAATACACGCAACCGAAAGTTTGAACACTTCTATTTCAAAAATCTAAGGCATCATTTCTGGCAACAAAATGTTGCGAGGCTTTCTCAGATTTTCAATGCCCTGCTACTTTTGCTGATTTATCTGCAAGGCGGCATGGAGATGGGACAGCTGGTTTCCATGACACTGGCGGTGTTTACCACCCTTGGAGCCTCGTTAGATGGGGTTGGTAGCGTCTTTAAAAGCATGGCTTATCAGGTTAAGTTTTATGAATATTATGACCGCTATTTTGCACTGAGCGAGGACGAGTGCGGCAAAGTCAACGATGTACCAAAACACGCATCAATCGAGTTTCGCGATGTGAGTTTTGCCTATCCCGGCAGCGACAGACAAGTGCTTTCTCATCTGTCGTTTTGTATCAAAGCGGGCGAACGGGTTGCTATTGTCGGTAAAAACGGCGAGGGAAAAACGACATTGATTAAGTTGCTGTTGGGCTTGTATCAGCCTGATGAGGGCGAGATCCGCATAGGAGGTCTCCCTTTGGCAGCCTATTCCCGAACTGCTAAAGAAAAACTTTTTGCTCCGGTGTTTCAGGATTTTGTAAAATACGATATTACTTTGCAAGAGAATGTCGGAGTGGGAAATATAGTGGACTTGCAGGATCCGGAAAGTATTGCGGTTGCAATGCACAAGGCCAAGGTGGACGATCTGGTGGCAAAGTTGCCCAATGGTATGAATACACTTTTAGGACGCAATTTTGCAGGCAGTGTAGATCTGTCCGGAGGAGAGTGGCAGCGTGTCGCGATTGCACGAGCCTTTATGGGGAATAAGCCGGTAATGATTTTGGATGAGCCGACAAGTCAACTGGATCCCATGGCAGAAAGCGAGATTTATTCTGATTTTGCCGCCATGGTGAAAGGCAAAACAGCCATTTTTATTACCCACCGACTGGGCGCGACCACTATTACGGATCGTATCCTTGTGTTAGAGCATGGAACAATCACTCAGTCAGGTACACATACTGATCTTTTGCAGCAATCCGGGCTTTACAAACAGATGTTTGAAGCGCAGAAGCAATGGTATACACAAAGAACAACACCCGCCGATCACAAGACGGCCGCCTCAGAGGGCGAGAATAGAGAGCGTACAGCAGATGAATGACAAAACACAAAAAATTGAAAAAACAATTGAGGAAACGGGCAAGCCGTCGCTCCGACGTTTGCTTTGGTTATGGCGGTTTATATTTTCGTCCACCAAAGTAATTAGTAGCATATACCTGGGGTTGTTTGTCCTTCTTTCTCTGTTGCGACCGTTGCTTGCGTTTATTTGGAATGAGTATGTCGCAACGTTAGAACAATTTACAGCGGGCATTCCCTTGGCGGCAATTGGGTTATTGGTCGGCTACTGGGCGATCAGTTTTCTGTCAAGCTTGATTGAGAGTTATATGGCAGTAAATGGCGACGGAGATATGGAACAGTTGGACGCCGTCCAGCAAAATCGCCAGCAGGAGCAGATGCATACGCGCCTGTATAAAAAGCTTGGGTCCATATCCTACGAATATTTTGAAATACCAAAAATCAACGATCGTATTGCACAGGTATTCAGCTTTATAGGCAACCCGATGTCAGGCGTCAACCGTGAGGTAATGCTGAAAGGATATGTGGTGATTGCGAAGATGGTGTCACTGCTGTCCATTGCGTTTTCGCTATGGCTATTTGATCCATGGTTGTGCCTAGTGCTGCTAGTAGCGCCGATACCAGTACTCTGGACATTGAAGGTCAATGAAAAACTGCGATTTCGGTTTCAGCTGGACAATTCCGAAAACCAGCGCAGAATTAAATACTTTCAGGATCTGATGCTGTCGCCTGCCGTCAAGGAATTCAAAGTCCTGGGATTGTATGACTTTTTCTATGATAAATGGAAAGCCGCCGCGGATGATTACACCGTCCGTGAAAATCGGATGATTCGGCGAAGAACATTGCTGAATACAGTGAATACGGTTGTGATGAATCTTGTGAACATTGGCGGACTTGTTTTTGTTATTATGATGATGGTCATGGGTAGGATTTCGGTGGGTGAGGCCTCAGCGGTTATTCTTCTGGTGCAGACGCTTGTCAGCGATACAACGCAGCTATTTACAAGCTTGATTACCTTTTTGGGCAGGTCACAGGAGGCACAGCAATTCGCAGAACTGATGGCGATTCCAGAGCAGGCAGATGCCGGAGTGCAGTCAGAACGTTTCATCGCGTTTTGTGCGAAAAACTTGAAATACCGCTACCCGTTGACTGAACGTTATGTGCTACAGGGAGTAGATCTTCGCATTTTCAAGGGAGAAAAGATTGCGTTTGTTGGTGAGAACGGCGCGGGAAAAACTACCATGGTCAAGCTGATTACCGGACTGCTACAGCCCTCGGACGGTGAACTTTTAATCAATGGTCTTCCACAGGAGGAGTTGAATCTCAGCGCACGGTTGGATATGCAAAGTGTTGTTTCACAGTCGCCTGCCCGCTATACGACCTTTACTGTAACGGAAAATGTGTTTCTTGGAGATACACTGCATCCCAAAAACGAGAAGAAAATCGACCGGGCACTGGCGTTTGCGGGGTTGGATGCGCTACCAAAGGACGCAATGCTTGGCAAAGATGTGGGGGGCACCGACCTTTCTGGCGGACAATGGCAAAAACTGGCAATTGCCCGTGCCATGTACCGTGACCGAGATTTTATCATTCTGGACGAACCCACCAGCAATCTTGATCCTCTGGCAGAAACGGAGGTTTTTCAAAAATATATTAGCCTGGCTCAGGACAAAACAGTGTTGTTTGTCACTCACCGCATCTCGGTGGCATCGCTTGCTAGTCGCATTGTAGTTTTCAAAGATGGTTGCATTGTGGAGGACGGCACACACGTCCAATTGATGGAACGAGACGGTGAATACGCCCGTCTTTATCGTGAGCAGTCCAAATGGTATAATGTTTAATTAACATATCAATGCAATCCTGAACCTTTACGGTTTGGACTTTAATAGAAATATAAAATTGATACTTGCGTGCGGAAATGACGAAAGAGGAATTTTATGAATGTTATGGTTGAGCAAAAGAATTTGCCAATAAAAGACAAGGCTGAAGTGACTTTGTATACGCATCACGCCCTTCCATTATTGATACCTTTTATAAATTCAGGAACAGAGGGGTGGTATATGAACAATTTTATAAATATCGGTTTTCCGGAGGTTAGGAGGGATGCTTCGCCATCCCTAGCAAAAATCCAAGCACTTTGAATATAAACCGGAATTGCTTGTGCAAAAACAAAAAAATACGCTCAAAATAAACCGTTTTAAGCGTACTTTTTTGTTAAAATTGGCGGAGAGGGCGGGATTCGAACCCGCGTGCGATTGCTCGCAAACTGATTTCGAGTCAGCCCCGTTATGACCACTTCGATACCTCTCCGTATATACAAACCTCGGCTTTCCGCTCCCCTGAACCTTTGGGTAACAGAAGGATTTAAGCGAGAGATGTTACGATAATATTCAATTTGAACTGCCGGATTTTCCTTGCGGCAGCAAGGGGATTCATGAGATACCTGACCAGTTGACGGTCGGATTTCGAATCAGCCCGTTCGGATTTACCATGAAATCCTGGAACTCATTCACACGCGCCCTTTCATTGCATTCCACCAAGGTACGTAAGATATATTATACCACAGAATCCGAAAAAAAGCAAGAGCTTTTTTGAAAAAATCAGGAAAGAAACGTATACTTTTTTAAAATAAGCGACATCGCCTACAGCGCCGCCGGAATCAGTCCGCGCAGACAGAGAGGGCTTTTGTTGTCTCCCTCGCCGGTCTTTCCCGGCGCAT
>CASEEB010000349.1 GCA_949286815.1 uncultured Eubacteriales bacterium
ACGGCATGTATTAACAGCGGATACCGCTTTCCGGAAATGTCGTTTATGCTGAATCTTGCCCCGGCGGACAGAAAAAAAGAGGGCTCGGCATTTGACGTGGCGATTCTTTTGGGAATAATGAAATGTTCCGGAATCGTAAGATCGGACATTGACGTGTCGGACAAATGCTTTACCGGTGAACTGTCGCTTTCGGGCTCGCTCAGAGGTGTCAGAGGAGCGCTTTCAATGTGCGTGGCGGCAAAGGAAGCGGGGTTTTCCGAATTTTATACTCCGTTGGAAAACGCCAAAGAAGCCGCGGCGGTCGGCGGAATTGACGTTTACGGGGTAAAGGATATGAGACAGCTTGTCGCTCATCTGAACGGTGTTGAGATAATGGAACCCGTAGGCTATGATAAAAATGAGTTTAAAAAAATGACGGCGGTATACGACGTCGATTTTTCGGACGTTAAGGGCCAGTCTCAGGCAAAACGGGCAATGGAGATTGCCGCGGCGGGAGGACACAATATTCTGCTCATAGGACCTCCGGGTACGGGAAAGTCAATGCTTGCCAAAAGACTTCCTACCATTCTGCCGCCTTTTGATTTTGACGAGGCAATTGAAACAACCAAGATACATTCCGTGGCGGGAATACTGCCCGAGGGAGTATCTTTGCTGACATCGCGCCCGTTCAGATCTCCTCATCATACAATGTCGGCGGTAAGTCTCGTGGGAGGCGGAGTCTATCCCATGCCCGGAGAAGTCTCGCTTGCCGATAATGGCGTACTTTTCCTTGACGAACTGCCGGAGTTTCCCAAGCAGGTTACCGACGCGCTCAGACAGCCGCTTGAGGACGGGAAAGTTACGATTACAAGGGCGAACGGCAGAGTTACGTTCCCGTGCGGTTTTATGCTCGTGGGCGCGATGAATCCGTGCAGGTGCGGATATTTCGGACATCCTACAAGAAAATGCACCTGCAAACCGGCGGATGTGAAGCGTTATATTTCACGCATAAGCGGTCCCATGCTGGACAGGATAGACATTCAGATAGAACTGCCCTCGCTGACCTATTCCGAGATTTCATCGGACAACTCGGAAGCCGAGACCTCGGGTGTCATACGTCAGAGAGTTGTGGAGGCAAGGGAATTTGCGAAAAAACGCACCGGAGACGATAAAGCCTCCTGTAACGCCAGGCTTGACGCGGCACAGATCAGAAAATACTGTGTTGCGGACGACGAAGGCAGAAAACTGCTGAAAAGCGCGTATGAGTCAATGGGGCTTTCTGCAAGAGGATATGACAGGATAATGAAAGTATCAAGAACTATTGCCGACCTTGCCAAAAGCGAGATAATACGCGCGGAGCACATTGCCGAGGCCGTTCAGCTCAGAAGTCTTGACCGTAAATACTGGGGAGAGGAGCGGTGACCCTCATAACCTGTAAGCCTTACAGTCGCAATAGGTAAAAATTTTATAAAAACGTCAGTGAAACAGAGGTGTTTGTTTTGACCGAGCTTTTATGCCGATTATTTATAAAGGACAGAAATAATGTAAAATCGCCCGCCGTCAGGCGGGCTTACGGCACGTTGGCAAGTGTTACCGGGATAATTCTCAACATAATACTCGCCGCGGGCAAATTCACTGTAGGTACGATTTTCGGGGCTATATCGCTCCAGGCGGACGGAATAAACAATATATCGGACGCCGGATCTCAGATAATTTCGCTCATAAGCTTTAAAATGTCGTCAAAACCCGCGGACAGGGAACATCCTTTCGGACACGCGAGAATAGAGTATGTGGCTTCAATGATAGTTTCCATTATAGTTTTGCTTATCGGCTGGAATCTCTTTAGCGAGTCTGTGGGAAAGATTTTTGACGGCGGGAGCAAAGTTACTTTTTCCTGGATAATGATAATAGTTCTGTCCGTTTCCGTGCTTGTGAAGCTGTGGCTGTGTCTGTTTAACCGAAAGCTTTCAAAAAAAATCAACTCGGCTGTTATGAAAGCCACGGCGGTCGACAGCCTTTCGGACGCCGCCGCGACCTTCGCCGTGCTTTGCGCAATGCTTATATTTAAGTTTACCGGAGCGGATATAGACGCGTATATGGGCGCCGCGGTCGCTGTCATTATTATGATAGCGGGCATTAAAATACTTAATGAGGCGAAAAACTCGATACTTGGCGAAAGACCTTCTCCGGAGACGGTAGAGGCGATTAAAAGCATTGTGTCGGAATACGGCGACGCCTTGGGAATGCATGATTTGGTAGTGCATAATTACGGCCCCGGACGGATAATCGCTACAATGCATGTCGAGGTTGACGGCTCGAAAGATATTTTTGTTTCCCATGACATGATAGACACAATAGAGAAAAGACTTAACAGTCAGCTCGGCATACAGTCTACTATTCACATGGATCCGATAGTTACCAATGATGAGTTGGTTGACGGTATGAAGAAAAAAACGAGAGAACTTGTAAAAGCGGTGGACACAAGGCTGGACATACACGATTTCAGGTTTGTGCACGGAAATACCCATACAAATCTTATCTTCGATGTCAGCGCCCCGTATGAGGTCGGATATACAGACGGACAGATAAAAGATATGATAAATCAGAAAGTAAAGGAACTCGATCCGTCATATTTCGTCGTAATTACTATTGACAGAAGCTGACATATAATATATAATAATTGTAAGTTTCTCCGACGCGCTCCGACCATCGGTCGCAATGAGCGGTGTTAAAAAATATTATAAAAACAAAATATGCCGCGCGCGGCATGAAAGGAAGTTTATGTCTGATAATTATAATTCTTATATTTCTCCCTTATCGACACGTTACGCCTCTGACGAAATGCAGTATCTTTTTTCCAATAACAACAAGTTCAGGACATGGCGCAGGCTCTGGATAGCGTTGGCGCAGGCGGAAAAAGCCGCGGGACTTGATATAACCGATGAACAGATAGAGGAGCTTGAGGTTCATGCGGATGATATTGATTACGAAAAGGCGGCGGAATATGAAAAAAAGCTGCGTCACGACGTTATGGCGCATATCCACGCGTACGGCGATCTTTGCCCCAAGGCGAGAGCCATAATTCATCTGGGGGCGACCTCGTGCTACGTCGGTGACAATACCGATATGATAATTATGCGGGACGCACTGAAGCTTGTAAAAGGCAAGCTTGTTTCGGTGATGAAAAATCTCAGAAATTTCGCGCTTGAATACAAATCGCTGCCTACACTCGGATATACGCATCTTCAGCCGGCGCAGATGGTCACGGTAGGCAAAAGGGCAACGCTTTGGCTTTATGATCTTGTATTGGATTTTCACGATCTTGAGTATGTGCTTTCTTCCCTTGCCATGCTGGGTTCCAAGGGAACGACGGGAACACAGGCAAGCTTTATGGAACTGTTCGGCGGAGACGGTGAGAAAATAGATTTTGTGGAAAAGTATATAGCCGAAAAATTCGGGTTTACGAAATGCGTGCCGGTTTCGGGACAGACATATTCCCGTAAGTTCGATTCGAGGGTGCTCGGCGTTTTGTCCGGAATTGCTCAGAGCGCGTACAAGTTTTCAAACGATATGAGACTTTTGCAGTCGTTTAAGGAAATGGAGGAGCCCTTTGAAAAGAATCAGGTCGGATCGTCGGCAATGCCGTACAAACGCAACCCGATGAGGAGTGAAAGGATGGGTTCTCTCGCCCGCTATGTGATTTGCGACACGACAAATACCGCCGTTACCGCTTCTACGCAATGGTTTGAAAGGACTCTTGACGACAGCGCCAATAAGAGGATTTCTGTCGCGGAAGCGTTCCTCGCGGTTGACGCTATTCTCAATATATATATAAATATTACCGACGGACTTGTGGTGTATCCCAAGGTCATAGAGGCAAGAGTAATGAACGAGCTGCCGTTTATGGCAAGCGAAAATATAATGATGGACGCCGTTAAAAAAGGCGGCGACAGACAAACGCTGCATGAAATTATACGCGAGCATTCCATGGCTGCCGGAAAGCGCGTAAAGGAGGAGGGGTTGGATAACGACCTTATAGATCGGATATGCGCGGATAAACGATTCGGACTTTCAAAAGAGGATATTGAAGCGCACCTTGACCCCGCAAATTATATAGGCAGATGCCCTGCGCAGGTTGAGCGTTTTATTGAAAACGAGGTAGACCCTATATTGAAAAACAACAGCGCCGCGGAGGGAGCAGACCTTCTGGTGTGAAAAATGCAACTTTTCAATTTGCATAAAATCG
>CASEEB010000350.1 GCA_949286815.1 uncultured Eubacteriales bacterium
ACTTTCAGTTTGTCGCCGTGTTGAAATCGTTGACCAGCCAATCCTGAATATTCTTAAGCATTTCGGGCGCTTTTCCGCCGACTTCGGTGTTGTTTATAGTCTTGCACGCCATGCAGAAAGCTCCCGAAGAGGTGATTATAATTTCTTTGGCGTTCATCATTTCATCTACCGTAAAAGGATACTCGTCAACTCCGTATCCGAGAGCCTTGCACGCCTTTATAAGATGAGCGCGGGCGATTCCCGGAAGTATGAGATGGTCGGTCGGCGCGGTTTGCAGAATTCCGTCGCTGTTTATAATATGAACGTTTGAGTGCGAGCACTCGGTCACTCTGCCGCCCTCTCTGTAAAGTATTGTTTCGTATACTCCCATTCGCTCCGCCTTTTGAGCGTTCATTACGGCGGGAAGCAGATTCAGCGTCTTTATGTTGCAGTGCAGAAAACGTGTGTCGGGCGCGGTTATGGCGTCAACTTTTTCGTAAACGTTTTTGACCTTTACCGGCTTGAGCACTACCCAGATATTGGCTTTCATATCCTCAGGGTAAGTGTGGTTTCTGATTTGCGTTCCTCTTGTCGCCTGCCAATATACAAACTGGTCGGGTGAATCCACCTTCTTGACAAGCTCGCAGAGAATATCCGCGATTTCTTTTTTTGTATTGGGGATATGAATATCAAGCAGAGCGGCGCTGTTGAAAAAGCGGTCTATATGTTCGTCCAAAGCATATATCTTGTGATTTCTTGTATATGTGGCGTCATAAACCCCGTCGCCGAAAAAATGAACCCGGTCATTGAAGGGAACCGTCATTTCATCAAGCAATCCGAATTTGCCGTTGTAATATCCCAAATTTTCCATATATAATTCCTCTTTCTGCCGTACCGTCGGCATTTTTAAATATGTTAATTGCAAAGAAAAAAGTGACCGACATAATTTAGTACTGTCTGAAAAGCCGCAATTTAATTGCTTTGCAATTGAAAATCATTGAATGTTGATAAAATTCGATATAATTATATCACCGTATTATTTAATTGTCAAGAAATATTTTCGGACATGTTGACATTTATATATGAAAATGATAAAATATAAATATAATTGATCTCAGGTTAGTTTAAGCAAAGGCTGGTTAAAAAAGTGGAAAAATTTGATTTTAACGATATGAAATATATAGCTTCGGCTCTCCCGGAGGAAGTTAAGATGTATAAGTACGCGGGGAATTTCGAGGGGGAAATTGCCTGCATTGACGAATGGCTGAAAAGAGATATTCCGCTGTGCCAGAAAAAAAGACTTGAATTTGAAAAACTGTTCGCTAAGGGTCTTATGAGCGATTATACTACGGACGACGAAAATCTGCTTGCGAAACTTAAGGAACATTTTAAAGAAGCCGACATGGAAACGGTCAATGAGCTTGTAAGATTCGGAGATGTGGATTTTATTTTACGTGACGGAAAACGAATGTATCAGAACGGCGCTTTGTCAAATATCCTGAATATGCACGGCGCGTATCTGAATTCAAAATTCAGCCCGGAAAAAACTTCATCCGTAAACCGTGATGATGAATTTGAAGTTAACAGCAGAATAATGAAAGAGCGGGGAAGCCGCGCGTTCAGATACGAGATAGAACACACGGTGTACATAGACGGCTGTGAAAATATGGCGGGGAAAAAGATACGAGTCTGGCTGCCTTTTCCCGTCAGGTGTGAAACCCAGTTTGACATCCGGCTCCTGTATTCCTCTCATGATGTGAAAATTACCGATAAAACCATGGGAAGCGCATATATTGAGACAGAATTTGTGCCGTCAGACAGGTATACGGTAAGATTTTCATATGTAAACCGCGCGGTATACCATGAGCCTGACAAGTTTTTGGTGTATAGTGAACAGCCGGGCTTTTACACAAATGAGCAATTGCCGCACATACAGTTTACGCCGTTTATCAGGATGTTGTCACAGGAAATTGTCGGGAACGAGAAAAATGCTCTTGAAAAGGCGAGAAAAATATATGATTGGATAACATTCAATGTCAGATATTCATACCTCAGAGATTATCTGTATATAGACAATATCCCGCAATTCGTGGCGCTCAACAGGTACGGGGACTGCGGTGCGATGTCTTTGCTGTTTATCACGCTCTGCCGCTGTGTCGGCATTCCCGCGAAATGGCAGTCGGGAAACTCAGCGAGACCTACGGGTATGGGAAGCCATGACTGGTGCATGTTTTACGTCGCTCCGTTTGGCTGGCTTTACTGCGACCCGTCATACGGAGTAGGCGCCGTAAGAAACAATAACGAGGCAAAGCGGCTTTACTATTTCGGCAATCTTGACCCTTTCAGGTGTGTTACCTGCGATGATTTTCAGATCGATTTTGAGCCTTCCAAAAACTATATAAGAATGGACCCGTACGACAATCAGAACGGGGAAGCCGAGTTTGAGAACTTAAATGTGTTTTTTGATAAATTCAGACATGAGAAGAAAGTTATTTCCGGTGAGGAGATAGAAAATTTATAAGTTTATACTTAAAATCTATGAAAACTTTTTCCGCTTGTTTTTTAACATAGGAGTATAATTTTGATATGAGGATATTGGGAAATATTTTGTGGTTTATTGTAACGGGGCTAATCACCGGTCTTTTATGGGTTGTTTTCGGTGTGATATGGTGTATAACTCTCGTAGGAATTCCTTTTGGAATTCAGGGCTTTAAAATGGCGAAGCTCGCGTTTTTTCCGTTCGGAAAAAAGATAGAGCTGAATTTTGACAAGCATCCGGTAATGAATGTAATATGGATGATATTTTCCGGGCTTTCGCTGTGCGTGGCATATGCGTTGTTCGGGGTTATATGGTGCATAACAATCATCGGAATACCTTTCGGGAAACAATGTTTTAAAATGGCAAAGCTGTCTCTGATGCCTTTCGGGGCGGAAGTTCACAGATAGATCTCGGGGGATAATTTGAATTTGCGGATTGGAAACATAAAAATAAAATACGGACTTATGCTTGCGCCAATGGCGGGCGTGACCGATTATGCGTTCCGAAAAGTTTGCCGTGAGGCAGGGGCGGAATGGACGGTCAGCGAAATGATTTCCGCCAAAGCGCTTTGCTACGAGCAACTTTCGTCTAAAAACAGCGGCAAGGGTTTGAAAACGGCGCCGCTCGCGCGCATTTATCCCGACGAAAAGCAAATGTCAATTCAAATATTCGGAAGTGAACCTTCCTTTATGGCAGAGGCGGCGGCTCTGCTCGAATCAGGTGAATATAACGGCTGTTTGTCGTGCAATCCTCCGGCGGCGATTGATATCAATATGGGATGCCCGGTGCATAAAATAGTATCAAACGGAGAGGGAAGCGCGCTCATGAAGAATCCCGAGCTTGCGGGCAGAATTGCCGAGGCGGTCAGCTCGGCTCTGAAAAAAACGCCTCTTACGGTAAAGATACGCGCGGGCTGGAGCGCGGATGCGAAAAACGCGCTTGAGGTCGCGAAAGCGCTTGAAGCCGGCGGCGCGTCTCTCATTTGTGTTCACGGAAGGACAAGGGAGCAGATGTACCAACCCGGAGTTGACCTGGATATAATTGCCGCGGTTAAAGATTCCGTAAAGATTCCCGTAGTGGGAAACGGCGATATATATACTCCTGAAGACGCGGTGAGGATGCTTTCATATACGGGGTGTGACGGCATAATGGTGGCGAGAGGCGCTTTGGGGAATCCCTGGCTGTTTACAAATATTATAAACCGACTTGAAAACAGACCGTATTATGACGTGGACTTAAGTCAAAGAATAAATACGGCGCTTTACCATATAGCTCTTATAAAGGAGTGTAAAGGAGAGCATACAGCTGCCGCGGAGGCAAAAAAACATGCCGCGTGGTATATAAAAGGAATGAAGAATTCAGCGGCGCTGAGAGACCGTATAATGAAAAGCGAAAGCTACAGCGAAATTGCGGATACCTTGAGAAGTATAGCAGACGCATATCGGTAAAACATAAATTTTAGCCGTGAAAAATTAAATCAGGTCTTTGGGAAAGGAGATTAGCCTGAAATGGAAATGAGAGCCGCGATTATTTCAAACGAGAAAGTTTTCGCGAGAATGTTGAATATTGAGATGTCGGAGCTTGGGATTGAGTGCGACATATTTGAAAACACGAATGACGAATCAAACGACGACGGATACGGCATTGTATTGGCTGATCTCGATTTCTGCGGATACGGTATATTGTCACGCTTTTTATCGGAAAAAGATTTATTAAAGGAAACTTCGGGGAATCCGGAGAAGCAAGGCTTAGATTTAGATAAATCTTTTGTAATAGGCTGGACTTTTCTTACCGATTTTTCGGTTATTGCCGATTCCGAAAAATGCTCGTTTATACTTCACAGACCTTTTCTTATGTCAGAGATGCGAAGTCTGATTTTTGATAATATTCCTTTAATTAACCGGCGCAAATTGACCGACAAAGTTTTGAATTCAAAAATTCCGTCGAATGATGAAACAAAAAAGACAAGTCAATACGGCACGGGAAGAAAAATTGCCGGATTTAACCGTAACAGACTTTACGCGGACAGCGAAAATAAAGCCGCCGTGTATGGGAATGAAAGAATACCTCTCAGTGACAACGAATTCAAGATTTTAGACCTCTTATGCCGAAATCGCGGAGAAACCGTGACAAGAAAAGATATCTCCGATGTTATCGGAGCGGGTCAGGGAAATATGGGCGACGTATATATCTGCTTTCTCAGAAAGAAAATAGAAGGCAAACTCGGTCTTAAGCTCATCTATACCGTAAGGGGCATAGGATATGTGCTGAAATAATCAGATACGATAAAAGTCCCGTGTACGAACACTTTTCGTTTGTACACGGGATTTTTAACTATATACCACGCAATAAAAATTCTTATTATTTATTCTGTGAGGAAATTGCACTCGTAAGATGAGATAACAGGTACTTCATTAATACGGCGTATATATTTTTCATTTGGCTGCGGGGAAATGATAAACACGGATGAACCCGCTTCAAGTTTCAGGCTTATTGCGGTATATATCTGACCGAGATAGTTTACATACCGGTATACAAATTTTTTCCTCACTGCTTTGACCGGGTCTGTAAATTCCGGCTTCAAAGCGCCTTTAAGGTATACATGTCCGTGGTAATCATTGACGGTGGTATTGGCGAAATAATAAATTTCCGTGTT
>CASEEB010000351.1 GCA_949286815.1 uncultured Eubacteriales bacterium
GTCTTCAAGACCGAATTCCTTACTTACGGCAACACGGACCGCGGGAGCTATCTGTACCGTCACATACGTGTCTTTATCCGCGAGAGCGTCCCAGACCTTCTGCGTATCGTTTCTGACCGTTATGGCGCCGGTCGGGCAATAAGCGGCGCACTGACCGCAGCCTATACAGTTTGTCTGAGATATCGGCACTCCGAAAGCGGTACTTACCGTAACCTTCGAGCTTCTTTTGGCAAACGCGATGGCACCGACATTCTGTATTTCTGAGCAGACGCGCACACACGCGCCGCACAGAATACATTTGCTTGCGTCACGCACTATGCACACCGAGGAATCGTCAATCTCAGGCTCTTTTTTCGTATTTGGGAACCTGACGTCCGTCAGACCGTATTTTGCCGCAAATTCACGCAGTTTGCACGAATCGTTCTTTTCGCAAGTGGTACAGTCTCGGCAGTGATTTGCCAATAAAAGCTCAAGTATATCCTTCCTGTACCTGCGAAGTCTCGCGGTATTTGTTTTAACCACCATTCCCGCTCTCGGAATAGTCGAGCAGGAAGAATCTATTCTGCCCTTTTCATCCTCAAACACACACATACGGCAGGCGCCGTATATTGATAGCTCGGGATAATAACAAAATGTAGGCATATCAATTCCCGCTTTTCTTATTACCTCAAGCAGGTTGCGTTCCCCGTCAAGCTCGACCTCAATCCCATCTACGGTAATTGTATTTTTCTCTTTGTTTTCCATAGATCATTCCTCACTAATTGCCTTGAATTTGCAGGTTGACATACATGCCTGACATTTTATACATTTGCTCTGATCTATATGGAACGGGGACTTTATCTTTCCGGAAATGGCACCCACGGGACATACCTTGGAGCACGCCGAACAGCCCTTGCACTTATTGGGGTCAATGACAATCTTAGCAAGCTTTTTGCATGTATGAGTAGGGCATCTCTTTTCATAGATATGCGCCTCATATTCATCCCTGAAATATTTAATCGTACTGAGCACCGGATTCGGGGCGGATTTTCCGAGTCCGCAGAGCGCGTTGGAAGAAACCGTATCCGCAAGCTCAAGCAGCCTCTCGATATCTCCGGGCTCTCCTCTGCCCTCAACTATATTTTCAAGTATCTCAAGCATACGTTTTGTACCCTCTCGACACGGGGTACATTTTCCGCATGACTCGCTTTGAGTGAAATTCATGAAAAATCTGGCGACCTCGACCATACAGGTGTTGCTGTCCATTACGACCAGGCCTCCGGAACCTATCATAGCTCCCGCTTTCTTCAGAGAATCAAAGTCAAGCGGCATATCAAGATGCTCTTTTGTCAGACATCCTCCGGACGGTCCGCCTATCTGCACCGCCTTGAACTCCCCGCCGTTCTTAATGCCTCCGCCGATATCGTATATTATCTCTCTCAAAGTCGTTCCCATCGGAACCTCAATGAGCCCCGTGTTGGCTATATTGCCGGTAAGCGCGAATGCCTTGGTTCCGGGGCTGTTTTCAGGTCCTATACTCTTATACCAGCCCGCCCCGTTAAGTATTATGGCGGGAACATTGGCAAAGGTCTCGACATTGTTGAGCACGGTAGGCTTTTCAAACAATCCCTGTTCAACGGTTCTCGGCGGTTTTACGCGGGGCATTCCTCTTTTACCCTCAATAGACGCGGTAAGAGCCGAGCCCTCTCCGCACACAAAAGCGCCAGCCCCTCTGTTAATATGCATATGAAATGAAAATGACGTTCCAAGTATGTTGTCGCCCAAAAGCCCCATCTGCTTTGCCTGCTGTATCGCTATGCAAAGATGGCTGTACGCCATAGGATATTCGGCTCTCACATAAATGTAACCCTCGCTCGCTCCGGTGGCGATTCCGGCAATCATCATTCCCTCAATCATTTTATGAGGGTCTCCCTCCATAACGCTTCGGTCCATGAAAGCGCCGGGGTCTCCCTCGTCACCGTTGCATACGATATACTTCGGAAGCGCCTTTTGTCTCTGTACCTGAGACCACTTTTTGCCGGTCGGAAATCCTCCGCCTCCTCTTCCGCGGAGATTGGAGTCCGACACCTCGCTTACAATCTCATCGGGAGACATTTCAAACAGCGCCTTTTCAAAAGCCATATATCCGCCGTTCGCGATATAGTCTCTTATAGACGCCGCTTCAAGTCTGCCGCAATTCTCAAGCATTATTTTTGTCTGTCTTTTATAAAACGGAATTTCACTGAGCGACGGATAACTGATACCGTCCCTCTTATATGTAAGGTGCGGTATAAGCTGACCGCCTATTATGGTCTTCTCCACTATTTCATTGCAATCCTCGGGCTTTACTTTGGTATACAGCCAACCCTGCGGTTCAAATCTCACAAGCGGTCCAAGCTCGCAAAAGCCCTGACATCCGCTTCTTTTGACACCCACCTTAGGATTGTCGTCTTCAAGTTCATATCCGACCTCAACCTCACAAGGCACGCCCTTTTCTACAAGAAGGTGCTTAATGCGGTCGAGTATATCCATAGAGCCGCCCGAAACACATCCGATTCCGCCGCAGACTATAACCTTTTTGACTTCCGCGGCATAGTTTTTCTGCAATATCTTCCGTATTTCGATCAGATCTTCACGCGTCTCAAGCCTCATCCCTATAAGCCTCCTTCTTCAGCTCGTTAAGTATGGCAACGGCTTTTTCCGGAGTCATTGTCGGGTGCACGACATCATTTATCGTCATAGCGGGAGCAAGCCCGCAAGCACCGAGACAAGACACCGTTTCAACCGTAAATTTAAGGTCGTCGGTCGTTTTCTTATCCGGAGACAGACCGAGCTCTTTTCTGAGCGCCTCAAGCACCGGAAGCGAAAGCCTGACATGACAAGCGGTGCCGTCACATACTTTTATCACATATCTTCCCTTTGGTTCAAGAGAAAAATTTTCATAAAACGTCGCGACTCCGTAAATCGTCGCCTCACTCACGCCCATTTTTTCTGAAATATACGGAAATATTTCTTTGGGCAAATAGCGGTAATACTCCTGTATCGCCTGCAATATCGCAATAGTATTGCACTGCTTACAACCTATTTCACCGAGAATACGGTCAACGACCGCATAATCAAATGTAGAAGAATTCATCTTTTCCTCCGGTCTTAATATAAACAAAAATTTTACCGGCGGTTTTTTATGACCGAAAAAAGTCAAAAACCGTTCCGGAAAATCCGGTAATCGCATCGGCATCCAAAGCCGAACGCTGTTTTTATTTTTAATTGGCGGCTTTTCGCACACCCGCTATCCATAACAGTGGGGCGGGTGGCTACGCTCCCGCCGCATCTGTTTTTTATTTGATTTTATAATTCAGTTTACAATATCGCTTATTTTGCGCTTATATAATCGTCTATCGCTTTAGCGGCAGTCTTTCCCGCTCCCATGGCGAGTATGACCGTAGCGGCGCCGGTCACGGCGTCTCCGCCCGCGTATACACCGTCTCTTGACGTCTTTCCGGTCTCTTCCTCAACAATAATTCCGCCGTGACTGTTTACCTCAAGACCTTTTGTAGTGGACTTTATCAGCGGGTTGGGAGATGTTCCGATAGACATAATAACACAGTCTACATCAAGCACAAACTCGCTGCCGGGAACCTCCACGGGTCTGCGTCTTCCCTTTTCGTCCGGCTCTCCGAGCTCACATCTGATGCATTTGATACCGGTGACAAATCCGTTCATGGGATCTCTCTTGTCGTCGGGATTGTTATAGCCCAATATTTCTACCGGATTGCACAGTATCTTAAACTGTACTCCCTCTTCCATGGCATGTTCGACTTCCTCATGACGCGCGGGAATTTCCTCCATCGACCGGCGATAAACAATATAGACCTCTTCGGCGCCAAGTCTCAATGCCGTTCTCGCGGCGTCCATCGCGACGTTACCGCCGCCGACCACCGCTACCTTTTTGGCGTGCATAATCGGAGTTGAGGAATCGTCTCTGTACGCTTTCATCAGATTGCTTCTCGTAAGAAACTCATTAGCCGAATATACGCCCTTGAGCGACTCACCGGGAATATTCATAAACCTGGGAAGCCCGGCTCCCGAACCTACGAAAACAGCCTCGTATCCGTCTTCAAAGAGCTCGTCTATCGTAATCGTCTTACCCACGACCACATTGGTCTCTATATCCACCCCGAGTGCCTTAAGAGTATCAATTTCTTTCTGAACTATCGCCTTAGGCAGCCTGAATTCGGGAATTCCGTATACGAGCACCCCTCCCGCAAGATGAAGCGCCTCAAATACAGTAACCTTGTAGCCCTTCTTTGCAAGATCTCCGGCACAGGTGAGTCCGGAAGGACCCGAGCCAACTACCGCCACCTTATGACCGTTCGATTCCGGCACGGCGGGCATCTCCTTGCAGTATGTATTGTGCCAGTCGGCGACGAATCTTTCAAGACGTCCGATACCTACCGGTTCTCCCTTGATTCCTCTGACACACTTAGCCTCACACTGCGTCTCCTGAGGACATACACGTCCGCAGACCGCGGGCAGGGACGATGATTTATTGATCACCTGATATGCCCCCTCGAAATCTCCCTCTTTTATTTTGGATATAAATTCGGGTATATGTATTTTGACGGGACATCCCTCGGTACAAGGCATATTTTTACAGTTGAGACATCTCATGGCCTCGTCAATCGCGATATCTTCGGTATATCCCGTAGCGACTTCATTGAAATTATGCGCCCTTACTTTCGGATCCTGGGCAGGCATCGGATTTTTGTTCGGCGACATATTAGCTTTCGGCATTTTATTTTACCTCCTTTTTGAAAAGATTGCAGGTCTCTTCGTATGCGTGCCTCTCAAA
This sequence comes from uncultured Eubacteriales bacterium, assembly GCA_949286815.1. Taxonomy (GTDB): domain Bacteria; phylum Bacillota; class Clostridia; order Oscillospirales; family CAG-272; genus SVTX01. Next base: position 4,832 of record CASEEB010000351.1, read on the forward strand.
CGGCTTGTACATCATTCCTCTTGACATTGCCTCATCGAAATCGACCTCAAACCCGTCGAAGTCGGGACCGTCAACACACGCGAATTTTGTCTTTCCTCCCACGGTAAGACGGCATCCACCGCACATTCCCGTTCCGTCTATCATTATAGGGTTCATTGATACAACAGTGGGTATATTTGCGGGCTTTGTCGTAGCGACGACAAATTTCATCATTATAACAGGGCCTATAGCGATAACCTTGTCGTATTTTTCGCCCCTGTCTATAGCCTCTTTGAGAGGTACCGTAACCACTCCCTGTCTGCCGTAGCTACCGTCATCGGTCATTATGTCAAGTCTGTCCGAAGCGGCTCTGAATTCATCTTCAAGTATAAGCAAGTCCTTTGATCTGAAGCCTATAATCGAGTGCACCTCGCACCCCAATTCATGAAACTTCTGCGCTACCGGCAAAGCAATGGCGCAGCCTACACCTCCGCCCACAATACATACCTTTTTTACTCCCTCCGTATGGGTAGGTACTCCGAGAGGTCCTACAAAATCCTGAATGTAGTCGCCTTCGTTTTTGTGATTAAGCAGTTCGGTCGTTGCGCCGACAATCTGAAATATGATTTTCACTGTACCGGCATCGCGGTCGTATCCCGCGACGGTGAGCGGTATTCTCTCGCCGTCCTCGTCCACCCTGAGGATGATAAACTGACCCGCTTCAGCTTTTTTCGCGACCATAGGCGCTTCGATGTCCATCATGGTAACCGTCGGATTCAATTCTTTTTTTCTAACTATTCTGTACATTGCGTTTCCTTTCCAAGTCCCTGTCACGGAGACTGAATTTTCGTTTTATGTTTTTATATACATTTCAACCGCATATCATGAGTTTTCTCCGGGAAAACCGCAAATCATAAAAAATTAATTTTACTTCCGGAGAAATCTATCCAATATATTATAGCAAAATTACTCTTTCCTGTCAAGTAGAAAAGGCCAAATAAATCTGTTTTTGTGTCTGAAATTCTATGCTAAATAAGTAAAAATTCACCTTGTTTCAATTTTCTATAATTTTTATCATAAAGAAATTTTATCATGATCCACAAAAACCGGATATTAACCTGACAATCAAAAATCATACATAAAAATCAACTTATTTACACAAATGTTTTAATAATTTTTTCACAATATTTTATCTTTGTACATTTGTTTTTGAAATATGTATGCTATAATTTTTATACAATAAAGTTAAATATTAAATAAACACGTCGAAATAACAAAATAATCGCCAAAAGCGATATTATATAATCAAGACTAGGACATTGTCCCAGGCTGGAACGGAGGTTTTTATGAAAATAAACATTGTGGGCAGACAACTTAATGTATACGACGACACAAAAAAACTAATCAACGAAAAACTTTCAAAACTGAACAAATTTTTCAGCGACGAATGCACGGCAACCGTAACGCTCAGCCATAAGCACGGAGTCGCCAACATGGAAATTACGATAAGGGCGGCAAACACAATTTTCAGAAGCGAGGTAGAAGAAGAAAGTTTCAGGTCCGCGCTCGACAAATCCATAGACAACATAGAAAGACAAATAAGAAAAAACAAAACAAGGCTTCAAAAAAGACTGCGTGAGGGCGGTCTGTCCGTGGAAGACAAATTTGAAATCTATGACAACCTTGAGGATATACAGGAAGAGGGCGAGTTCGTAATCAGAACCAAGAAATTTGAGTATTCTCCGATGTCTCCCGAGGAAGCGATAATGCAGATGAATCTGCTCGGACACAGCTTTTTCGTGTTCAATGACGATCAGACAAACGAAACCTGCGTTGTATATAAGCGCAAGGA
>CASEEB010000352.1 GCA_949286815.1 uncultured Eubacteriales bacterium
CCGCAAAACCAAAGCGCCGGTCTTTCCCTGCGATAAACCGATATAAATTCACCGTTCGCGACATGCAATACTTTTATTTCAATCGTATTGATACCCGCTTTCAGATATTTTGCCGCGTCTAATTTTTCATAGTATGTAACATCCTCTCCGCCCTGACAAGGACCCTCGCATACATGAACACCGTTTATATACAATCGGTATCTTGTGTCCGCGCAAATTTTGATTTCAAAGTTCTCAGCCTCAAAATCCAGAAGGAAATCCTTTTTAAACAGGTAAAAGTGAGTGTCGTCGGGACGCTTGCAAGTGCTTATCCAATATCCGTTCATATTAGTTACTTTTCCTCTCTTTCGCCGTACCGGCGATATTTTTTAGTAAAGGCGCGAATTTAAAGCCCCAAAATGTCTGAAAAAATCTCAACATTTTTCAGTATTTACATTTATATAAAAAGACGGCTTACCGCACAATTATAACATTGTTTATATTAAAAGTCAATAAGAATATAAATAAATTTCAGGCCGGCTCCATACATTTTTATTATTCGGATCTTAACTGACAAAAACAAACAGAAACGGTAAAGCGGAAAAACTTTCGGCAAATCAGGTTCCGGCAAAAATAATAAGTAAACAAAAACAGTTCAAAATTCGGAATGTATCTCGTTAAAAAAACGGATACACAGAAAATTTTCATGTATCCGTTTCAACATAAATTTAATCAGTCTTCTCCGCAGTAGGTTTTTGTAACTGATGAGGAATTTTCCTTATTGAAACCATATCTTGCGTTTTTACCCAAAGACGCCTCAATTCTCAGCAGTCGGTTATATTTTGCGACACGGTCCGTACGGCAGGGCGCGCCTGACTTGATAAATGGAGCGTTCAGTCCGACCGCGATATCCGCAATGGTCGTATCTTCGGTTTCTCCGGAACGGTGCGAAAGGATATAATTGTATCCGGAGGACTTCGCGATGCCTACCACTTCACAAACCTCCGACAGAGTTCCTATCTGATTCGGTTTTACAAGTATGGCGTTTGCGGAACCTTTTTCAATGCCTTCTCTGAGTCGCTTCGGATTAGTCACAAAAAGGTCGTCTCCCACCAACATGCATTTGTTTCCGATTTCGGCGGTAAGCTTTGACCATCCCTCAAAATCACGCTGATCAAGCGGGTCCTCGACCGAGATTATCGGATACATTGTGCACAGTCTTGTAATATTGGCTATAACCTCGTCTCTGCTCAGCCTTGACCCTCTCTTTTTCAGCTCATACATTCCGCTGTCTTCACAATACCATTCTGACGCCGCTACATCGAGCGCGATTTTAACCTGTTCGTTGCTGTAGCCCGCTTCCTCAATCGCACGGCATATATACTGTATTGCCTCTTCGTCCGACTCGAGATTTGGAGCGAATCCTCCCTCGTCTCCCACCGTAGTGGCTCTTCCCTCTTTTTTCAATATATTTCCGAGCACATGGTATATCTCACTTCCCATGCGCAAAGCGTCCGCAAATGAGGGCGCTCCCGCCGGAACTATCATAAATTCCTGAATTTCAATGTTATTTGACGCGTGAGCTCCGCCGTTCAGTATATTCATCATAGGAATGGGGAGTCTTGTCGCCTCTATTCCGCCAAGATAACGGAAAAGCGGCATTTTGTAGCTGTTAGCACATGCCCTTGCTATGCTCAGAGATACCGCGAGTATCGCGTTGGCGCCTATATTTGCCTTGTTTTCGCTGCCGTCAAGCGCGCACATTATCCTGTCCGCCTCGTTTTGTTCGGTAGCATATACGCCGACAAGCGCGGGCGATATATTTCTGCAGACATTTCCTACGGCTTCGAGAACTCCGAGCCCGCGGTATCTGTTTTTGTCCCCGTCTCTTTTTTCCGACGCCTCATATATACCGGTCGAAGCGCCTGAGGGCACGCTTGCCACGCCGACAGTGCCGTCCGACAGCATCACGCTCGCTTCTACAGTAGGATTTCCTCTTGAATCAAGTATTTCACGCGCAAAGCATTTTATAATCTGTGGTTTTGTTGTCATAATAAATTTTTT